>NZ_JBVVQE010000007.1:0-145759 GCF_055811435.1 Mesorhizobium sp. WSM4837 | reverse complement strand
TCGTCGCCAGCGGCGCGCCGCCCTCGTTGGTGAGGCGTATATAGTCGGCGCCCATCCAAAGTGTCAACAACGATTTCAATCTTTTTTGCGGAGAACTGTTACGCTTTTGGCATCTCAGTTCAGGGGCGCGCTAGGCCATGTCTTAGGTGCGATTTGTTACCTAAGTCTCCGCGCGACCCAGCGGAAGAACCGTCTCCAGTCCTTTCATCCTATATGGGAACAAAACGGGAAGCTTCAAGGGTCACGCCGCCCATGTCCGGTCTGCAAGGCGGCATTCACGGCAAACGGGACCGGAGCCCGATGGTTCCGGCAGATATCCTATGGCGGCGCGGCCAAACGGCTGGAACCATTCGGCCCGGCTGTTAGTTCCATCAGCGAAGAACGAGACCGCCGAGCGAGCATCGCAGCCCGACAGGCCTGAGGTCCTCAACAAGTCCTTCAGACCAATATCGCTCGACGACCGCAGGCGTTGATGCCGTTCTGGGCGCGAACAGGGAGATTCACCATGAAAGTCGCTGAGATAATGACCCCCAACGTTCATCTCGCCAGTCCTGGCGAGTCGTTGCAGAAAATCGCGAAACGCATGGCGGTTGACGATGTCGGATTCCTGCCAGTCGGAGAAAACGACCGACTCGTCGGAACGATCACCGACCGTGACATCGTCGTGCGTGCGGTCGCCGAAGGCAAGGACGGTAATGCCACGGTCCGCGACGTGATGACCAAGGATGTCAAATACTGCTTCGAGGACGAACATATCGAGCACGTCGCCCAGAATATGGGTGACATCCAGGTCAGGCGGTTGCCTGTCCTCAATCGCGACAAGCGCCTGGTGGGCGTGGTCTCGCTCGCGGACGCGGCGCTGAAGGAAGATCCGGCAACCGCCGGTATCGCGATGTCCGGCGTCGTCGTACCCGGCGGCGCACACGCGATGTAAACGATTCCACGCGGGCACGCAGACGGGATCCGATGGACGACCTGCCGAGCGGCGCCGTCGGCATGGCCCTGAGGAGGCGATCGAACGGCGAGCGCATCTGGCGATCTCTGCCGCCCGCGGCAATCGGCCGTGAGCCCAGCAGGGTCCCTTGTCAACGTTACACCGATTTAATGTGCAAGCGAGCGGGAGAATTGCCATAAAGCTTTGATATCGACGGGCCATCCCCTGTGTCGGAGGGTGCTGTCGCGTCTACTTCAGCTTGGGAAGGGTAGACGGTATCTTTGCCAACCGGAGTGCCGATGGCCGCCTGGAAACAGATTGTTTTTGCATTTGTGATCCTCGTCGCGGCCGCGGCCGCCTGGGTTCGCTTTTTTCCAGGCGCGCCGGATGTGCTGGCGCGCTGGGGCATCGAATGGGCTGATGCCGCGACGCCTCCGACAGCGACGAGCGCCGTCGACAACGCCGGGCAAGCGGGCCGCCGCAGCGACGCCGGCCAACTGGCGACTATCGTCGCATTGCCGGCGGCCACGGCCGTCATCAATGATCGCCTGCGGGCAATCGGCACCGGCCGAGCCTACGCCTCGGTGACGGTCAATCCCTACAGTTCAGGCCGCCTGGTCGAATTTCTGGTCGAGTCCGGCGCCCATGTCGAAAAAGGACAGATCATTGCCACCCTCGATTCCGACACCGAGGTGATCGCACAGGACCGCGCAAAGGTTGCCTTGCAGGACGCGCAGGCCAAGCTCGACCGGGTCAAATCGTTGCGGGCTTCCAACGCTGCGACGGCGGTCTCTGTTGCCGATGCCGAGGTGGTGCTGGCCAATGCCAAGCTGGCGCTTCGCGATGCGGAACTGGCCTTGCAGCGCCGCTCGATCGTCGCGCCGATCGCCGGCGTCGTCGGCATCCTGCCGATATCAGCCGGCAACTATGTGACCAGCCAGTCGGCGGTCGCCACCCTTGACGACCGCTCCAGCATACTGGTCGAATTCTGGGTGCCGGAGCGCTTCGCCGCCGTCGTCAAAGTCGGCGCGCAATTGTCGGCGACGCCAATCGCCAACCCAAACAAAGCCTATACCGGCACGGTCTCCGCCATCGACAACCACATCGATGAAGCCAGTCGTACCCTTCTGGTCAAGGCAAAGATCGCCAATCCGGCCGATTCGCTGCGTGCCGGCATGTCCTTCCAGATCACCATGAAGTTCCCCGGCGACAGCTATCCTGCGGTCAGTCCGCTGGCGATACAATGGGGTTCGGACGGCGCCTATATCTGGACCATCGTGGACGGCAAGGCCAAGCGGGTTGCGGTGCGCATCATCCAGCGCAACACTGAGACCGTGCTGATCGATGCCCCGATCGTCAGCGGCGACATGGTGGTGACCGAGGGCACCCAGAGTGTCAGCGAAGGCGGCGAGGTCCGCATCGCCGGCGAACAACTGCGCGCCGCGGACGCCGACGGCTGATGACCGCAACCAACAACGCAGCCAGCGACACAGGATTCACCGCGCTGTTCATCCGCAGGCCGGTGATGGCCTTCGTTTTGAACACGCTGATCGCGGTCGCCGGCCTTGCTGCCTTTTACGGTGTCGAAATCCGCGAACTGCCGGATGTCGATCGCGCCGTCGTCACCGTCAACACGACCTTTGAAGGCGCTGCAGCCGAGACCGTCGACCGCGAATTGACCGACGTGATTGAGGGCGCGGTCGCCCGCGTCTCTGGTGTGAAGTCGATCTCGTCCACCTCGTCCTTCGGCACAAGCCGCGTCACCATCGAATTCAACGACGGCGTCGACCTCGACGTCGCCGCCTCCGATGTGCGCGATGGCGTCGGCCGCGTCGCCGACCAGATGCCGGATACGGCGGATGCGCCTCGCATCGTCAAGGCCGATGCCAATTCCGAGCCGGTGATGCGGCTGGCTGTCACCTCCGACACCATGTCGGTGCAGGACATGACGGTGCTGGTCCAGGACCAGATCGAGGACGAGCTTGCCGCCGTGCCTGGCGTAGCCGACGTCCAGGTCTATGGCGACCGCGACAAGATATTTCGCATCGATGTCGATCAGAACAAGCTCGCCGGCCTGGGCTTCACCGTCGCCGACCTGAGGACAGCGCTGGCCTCGGTCGCTTTCGATTCGCCTGCCGGCTCGATCACCACGACCAACCAGGATCTGATCGTGCGTCCGACGGCGGACGTGACCACGCCGGAGGAGTTCGAAAACATCATCATCGGCGGCACGACCCGCATCCGCGACGTCGCCACCGTCACGCTCGGCCCCGACATCGGTCAGACCACATTGCGATCGAACGGCAAGACCGGCATCGGTCTCGGCATCATCCGCCAGGCGGAATCGAACACGCTGGATATTTCGACCGGCGTCAGGGCCGCCGTCGCCGCGCTGCAGGCGGATCTGCCTCAGGGCATGTCGATCAAGGTCACCAGCGACGATGCGGTCTTCGTCAACGGCGCGGTGCATGAGGTCGAGATCGCACTCGGCCTGTCCGTCTCCATCGTGCTGATCGTCATCTATGTGTTTCTCCTCGACTGGCGCGCGACGCTCATTCCTGGGCTTGCGATGCCGGTCGCCATGATCGGGACGATCGCCGCCATCTATCTTGCCGGCTTCTCGGTCAACATATTGACGCTGCTGGCCCTGGTGCTGGCGACGGGCCTGGTCGTCGACGACGCCATCGTTGTTCTGGAAAATATCGTGCGACGACGCAACGAAGGCATGGGGCCACGCGCCGCGGCCGTGCTTGGCGCCCAGGAAGTGTTCTTCGCCGTCATCGCCACGACGCTGACGCTGGTCGCCGTCTTCGTGCCGATCTCCTTCCTGCCCGGCCAGACCGGCGGCCTGTTTCGCGAATTCGGCTTCGTTCTCGCCATATCGGTGCTTCTGTCCGCCGTCGTGGCGCTGACCCTTTGTCCGATGCTTGCCTCGCGCATGCTGTCGGTCGCGCCGCTTCATCACGAAGGCGGCAGCGGCATCGGCGCCCGCATCGGCGGCGCGCTGAACAGGCTCTACCGGCGCTGCCTGCGCACCTGCCTCGATGCGCCGTGGATCGTGCTCCTGGTCGCGCTGCTGTTTGCAGCCACCGCCTTCACGCTGTTCGGCACGATTCGCCAGGAACTGACGCCGACCGAGGATCGTGCCGTCGTGCTCATGCGCGTCGACGCGCCGCAAGGCGTCAGCCTCGACTACACGACGCAGCAGATGCAGAAGATCGAAAAACTGATCGAGCCGCTGCGCGATTCCGGCGAAATCCGCAATACGTTCGAGAGCGCCGGCCGCAACGGCGCCTACAATGCCGGCTTCATGGTGATGACGCTGGCGCCATGGGACGAGCGCACCCGCAGCCAGCAGCAGATCATGGCCGACATCAGACGGCTCACCCGGCAGGTGCCGAGCGTGCGCGTCTTTCCGATGCAGCCCAACAGCCTCGGGATTCGCGGCGCCGGCAACGGCCTGCAGTTCGCGCTGGTCGGCAACAACCGTGCGGCGCTCGGCGACGCTGCGGTGAAGATCATCGCCGAGATGCAGAAGGACGCCCGCTTCCAGTCGCCCCGGCTCTCCGTCGACCCGACGCAGCCCCAGCTTTCCGTCGCCATCGACCGCGAGCGCGCTTCCGACCTCGGCATCGACATCACCAGGCTGGCCGATTCCTTCCAGGCCATGCTCGACGGCAATGATGTCGTCGACGTCTATATCGCCGATCGCAGCTACGGCGTGAAGCTCGTCTCGACGACCAACCCGATCAACGATCCGACCGATTTGGAGAACATCTTCCTGAAGACGGCCGACGGCCGCTTCGTGCCGATGTCGACCATCGCCACTTTGACCGAGCGCGCCGTACCGCCCTCGCTGACCCGCGAGCAGCAGCAGCCGTCGGTGGCGATCACCTCCAACCTCAGCGGCGATTTCGCGCTCGGCCAGGCGCTCACCCGCGCCGAGGCAATCGCCACGCCGCTTCTGCCGCCGGGCAGCCGCATCGTCCCCTTGGCCGAGGCGGCGACGCTGGGCGAGACCAACAGCGCCATGATCGCCATCTTCGGCTTCTCGCTAGTCATCATCCTTTTGGTGCTCGCCGCTCAGTTCGAGAGCTTCGTCAGCGCGGTCATCATCATGGCGACGGTGCCGCTCGGCCTCGCCTGCGCGATCTTTGCCCTTTTGCTCAGCGGCACCAGCCTCAACGCCTACAGCCAGATCGGCCTGGTGCTCCTGGTCGGCGTCATGGCCAAGAACGGCATCCTGATCGTCGAGTTCGCCAATCAGTTGCGCGACCGCGGGCTCGGCGTGCGCGAGGCGATCGAGCAGGCCTCCACCATCCGGCTCCGACCGGTGATGATGACGATGATCTGCACCGTGCTCGGCGGCGTGCCGCTGGTGCTGGCGAGCGGCGCCGGCGCCGAGGCGCGGATCGCGCTCGGCTGGGTGATCGTCGGCGGTCTGGGCCTGGCCACCGTCTCGACGCTGTTCCTGACACCGGTCGCCTATCTCCTGCTCGGCCGCTTCGTCACGCCGAAGGTGGAAGAGGCATCGCGGTTGAAGCGCGAGCTCGAACAAGCCGCCTACACCAATGTCGAGCCGGCCGAGTAGGCAGGACAATCGCTTCAGCTTTTAGTCCACCGCTCATTCCGAGCGTTTGCGCTGCCCCTCACCTGCCTGCCGGCATCCTCTCCCCGTATAGGGACGGGGAGAGGGGCGCTCTCGTCACCGGTTTCGCCAATCACCGGCGTCGCAAGAAGGCGCCGGCGTTGCGGTCAGCTCCTTCTCCCCGTCACTATACGGGGAGAAGTGCCCGGCAGGGCGATAAGGGGCGGCGCCGACTTCAACAAGTTGATCTCCAATACAAATTGGGCACTATCATTTGCCTGAAGAGATTTGCGGCCCTGACCATGGCAGCCTTTTGCTGGGCGAGGCACGGGCGCGCGGAGGAATTGCGATGAGCTATCTGGACGAGCTGTTTTCGGTGGCCGGCAAGACCGCGCTGGTGACCGGGGCTGCGACCGGCATCGGCCGCATGGCGGCGACCGCTTTGGTCAGGGCCGGCGCCACCGTGATGATCGCCTCGCGCAAGGGTGAGGACTGCATCAGGGTTGCCGATGAACTGAACGGCCTCGGCGGCACCGGCCGGGCCGAGGGCTTTGCCGGCGATGTCTCCAGCGAGGCTGGCATCGCGGCGCTGGTCGACGAGGTCAAGGCGCGGACCGAGCGGCTGAACATCCTGGTCAACAATGCTGGCGTCTCCTGGGGGGCGCCGCTGGAAAGTTTTCCCTACCATGCCTGGGCCAGGGTGTTCGGCGTCAACGTCACTGCGGTCTTCCAACTGACGCGCGAGCTTCTGCCGCTGCTCGATGCCGCCGCCAGCGATGCCGATCCGGCCCGGGTGATCAATCTGGGTTCGGTGATGGGCACGCAGCCGCTGGCCGACGACGCCTACTCTTACTCTGCCTCAAAGGCTGCTGTTCACCATCTGACGCGCATCTTGGCGATCGAGTTCGCCGCCCGCCGCATCACCGTCAATGCCTTCGCCCCCGGCCCCTTCCAGAGCCGGATGACAGCTTTTGCCACCGCGAGCGAGGAACAGGCAAGACAAGTCGGCGGCCATGTTCCGCTTCGTCGCATCGGCGCGCCGGATGACATTGCCGGCGCAACGCTCTATTTGTGCAGCCGCGCCGGCAGCTATATCACCGGCGTCATCCTGCCGATCGATGGCGGACAGTCGGTGCAGCATGGGCTGACACTGTTCAAGGAATGAAGCCGCTCGCGCTCCGGACGGTTGAAATGGAGGACATCAGCGTGGAACCGATCAGTCTCGATGTGCTTCTGGCCAGCGTCGGCAAGGAGGTCGGCGTGTCGCCGTGGCGGGTGGTCTCGCAGCGCATGATCGACCAGTTCGCCGACGCCACCGACGACCACCAGTTCATCCATTGCGACCCGGAGCGCGCCAAGCGCGAGACGCCGTTCGGCGGCACCATCGCGCATGGTTTTCTGTCGCTTTCGCTTTTATCGGCGATGACCTTCGAGACCATGCCGCCGCTCGAAAACAGCAAGATGGGCGTCAACCATGGTTTTGACTCGCTGCGCTTCCTGGCGCCGGTGAAGACCGGCGCGCGCATCCGCACCCGTTTCGTGCTGGCCGACGTCAAGGTCAGGCCGTCGGGGTGGGTGCAGACCGCACATGACGTGACGATCGAGATCGAGGGCTCGAAAAAGCCGGCGCTGACCGCGCGCTGGCTGACGCTGACATTGATCGAGCGCGAGCCAGAAGCGGCCTGAACGGCTCAACGAACCTCGCCAGAGATCATCTTCATGTGCCGGCCGACCTGCAGGGCGATGTAGACGACCAGCGCGCAACCGATCGGGAACACGATCTCGTTGAGGCCGGTTGTGATCGCCCGCGGCAATTCAAGGGCAACGCCGTTCACCGCGGCCGTCTCAATCGTCAGGACCGTGATTCCGCCGCCGAACACCGCGCCGATCGCGGTGCCTGCCAGCGCGAAATGGAGCGGACGGGGCCTTTCCTTCGACGCCAGCGAGGCCAGGATCCAGCCGAGCAGGCCGTATTCGATCGCCCGCAGCACGCCCAGCGTGGTGAGCGAGAGGGTGGCCGGTTTTGTGGCCGCATCAAGAGCAGTTACCATGACCTTTTGCGACCCCTTGGCGATGGCCATCGCCAGTGGTGCCGAGATTGCAGCGATCAGGCCGCCGAGCGAGGCTCGTACCTTGGCGATCGCCGTGCCGAGGCTGAGACCGGCGCAGACGAAGAACGCCCACGTCACGCCTTGCGCCAATTCGATCAGGATCAGGGTGGTAGCCGGGTGAGAACCCGCTGCAAGCCTGCCAGCCAGAGTAAGCGCCTCCATGGCGAATCCGAGCGCGATCGCCAACCATGCAACCATGACCACCCGCCTGAGGGCCAGCATGGCATCGTGAGAAAGTGGATCTGCGTTTGGCGCAACGGAAGAAAGCTCGGTCATGGTCATCTCGCCCTAGCAACGAAATCTCTTGGCCGGGCCGCAGCTAACCTCTGGTTGTAACAGTCCGATGTCGCGTCGTTCTGCCCGGGTAACGCTTGTGATCGATGTTTAGGCGAAAATGGCTGAGAAGGACGCCGATTTTTGACCGCGCCTTGTCCGATTCCGTACAGCGTATATAATTTAGCCAGCCACAAACAGAAGGCAGGCGAAAATTGCCGCTTAGCGTCCAGACACGCCGCGAGAAACAAAAGGCCGAACTGCGCTCCGAACTTGTGGACGCCGCGCACAAGCTCGTCCAGGAAGAAGGCTATGAAGGCCTCACCATCCGCAAGCTGGCCAAGCGTGTCGGCTATGCGCCGATGTCGGTCTATTCCTATTTTGCCGACAAGCAGGACATCTTGTTCGCGTTGGCCGAGGACGCGTTCAAGACTCTGGCAAAGCGTATCGAGGATCACCCGGCCGACGATCCGATCGAGGCGCTGCAAGTGGTGATGACCGAATATGCGGCCTTCGGCCTTGGCAACCCCAACGAGTATCGCACGATATTCATGACCGAGAAGGTCAAGCCCCCGGAAGGCAGGACCTTCGCCGAGATGCAGGAGGGCAACCCGTTGATGAAGGTGCTGATCAAGAGGGTCGAAGCCTGCGTGGCCGCCGGCAGGCTGAAGGGCGAACCGCGCGCCATCGCCACTATGCTGTGGGCGGTCGGCCACGGCACGATCTCGCTGCTGATCACCCTTCCCTTCTATCCGTTCGGCGACCAGCAGGCTTTCGTCAAGCGGATGTGCGACTTCACGCTTGCCGCTCTGGCCACGCAGGACGTGCCGCCGCTGACCGAGACGCCGGTCAACTGCTGAAGGGTTTTTGTTCGGTTTCGGATAGCTGACAGGCAAGCGAAACAGGGCGAAGGCCTGGGGAATCAATCTATGCGTGTAGGACCCTGGTGGCTGGGATCGCGACCCGGCGGGCTAGCGCCACGCTCGCCGTCAAAAATTTCGTACATGTACAATTTCCGACTTGAACTTCATATTCGCCGGTCGTATATGTACGCTATGTCGTACATGTACAAAACCAGTCATCCAGCCCGGAGACAGACCATGAAAAAGACAATCCTCACCGTCGCGGCAGTGCTTGCATTCTCGGGCGCTGCCTTCGCCGACCAGAGTCAGCCCGGCAAACAGGCGCCGGCCGCGGCCTGCGCCGACACCGGCATCAAGCTCGATTGCGGCGCGACCGGATCGGTCGAGAAGGCAGGCGCGGCCACCCACAAGGGCTCAACGGAAAGCAAGGACCCGCGGCTCGGCATCGATATCGACCCGTGGATCGTGCCCAGCACGTTCTGACGTTCGAAACAAAAGCGACGACAGGAAATCCTGACCGCCTGCTCTCGTGCCCGGCGACCCGGCTCGCCGGAGCCTGATGAATGTTATTTCCTGCGCTTCTTCATTCCGGCCACGATCTTGGCCTTGCCAGGTCTTGCAGGAGCGCCGGGAATCGAAGTCCCGGTGATCGACACCGGATCGCTGGCCGGAAACGTATCCTCGAGCCCTTCCTCGAGTTCCTCTTCAATGTTTGGTTCTTTGTGCTGCTCGTGTTCGAACGAGCGCACGGCCGGCGTCTTCTGAGCCGCTGGATTCGGCGCGGATTTCGACGGCATCGACATTCTCCCCGACTTGCTCCGGCAAACGGTCGAGCCCAGCGAACATTCCTAAGCCGCTGCGTCGCCGGCCGCCTCCGACAGGAAAGTAAAGACATAATCGGAAAAAGAGCGCCAGCATTCAACCCGGAACGCGTCGGCTGCGATGCGCAATAGCACGATCTCGGCCTTGCCCAGGATGGTGCGCGAGGCCGCGCCCACCGGAAAGACGTCCAGCGACAGATCCTGCGGACAGCCTGAATTGATCGTCGCCGCCACCGCTGGACCGATAACCGAGATGGCGACGTTGCGATGCGAGATGCCGACCGCCGAATGCAGCACTGTGACCTCGGCGCAATCGGCGAGCGGGTCTTTTCCCACCTCGTCGATGACCAGCCATTCGTCCGGCCCAAGCCACAATGCCGTGCGCCCGGCATTTGCCGCCGAGGTTTTGGGCTTCCGCGGCAGGTTCACTCCAAGCGCCTTCGAAAGCGCCGCGACCGAGGCGTCCGGCGCGCGCAGCGAAATACGCTGCGCCGGCGGCAACACAGCAAGCGTAACGCCGGTTACGGAAAGCTCCTGACCGGCGAGAGCCGGCCGGCGTTCGACCGACGGCGCAGCGGCGGCAGATTCCTTCGCGGCAGCCTTAGCCATTGAGGCGCTCCCCCTTGTCGTCAAAGAACACCATGCCGGTGACCTCCACCTCGATCGTCGCATTGGGCATCGGCACGTAGAGCGTCTCGCCCATCCGGTCGCGGCCGCCGGCAACCAGGGCCAGCGCAATCGAGCGGCCGCAATTTTCCGACCAGTAGCTCGAGGTGACATGGCCGATCATCGTCATCGGGATCGCCTGCTTCGGATCGCCGACGATCTGCGCGCCTTCCTCCAGCACGACTTTTGGGTCTTTGGTCTTCAGGCCGACAAGCTGCTTGCGGCCCTTGGCGACCAGGTCGGGCCGAGCCAGGCCCCTGATACCGACGAAATCGGTCTTCTTCTTGCCGACCGCCCAGTCGAGCCCGGCATCGCCAGGCGTCACCGTGCCGTCGGTGTCCTGGCCGACGATGATGTAGCCTTTTTCGGCACGCAGCACGTGCATCGCCTCGGTACCGTAGGCACAGGCGCCGTGCTTCTGGCCCTCGGCCCACAGCGCTTCCCAGACGGCCTGGCCGTAGTCGGCCGGCACGTTGACCTCGAAGCCGCGCTCGCCGGTGAACGACATGCGGAACAGCCTTGTCGGCACGCCGCAAATCCTGCCCTCGCGCACCGACATATGCGGCAGCGCCCCGTCCGACATGTCGATGCCCTCGACCAGCGGCGCGATGATGTCTCGCGACTTCGGTCCCTGCACGGCAATCACCGCCCACTGCTCGGTGGTCGAGGTCAGCCAGACGTTGAGATGCGGAAACTCGGTCTGGAGGTAATCCTCCATATGGTTCATGACGCGCGGCGCACCGCCCGTCGTCGTCGTCACGTGGAAACGGTCGGTTGCAAGCCTGCCAACGACACCGTCGTCATAGAGGAAACCATCCTCGCGCAGCATGATGCCATAGCGGCAGCGGCCGGGCTCCAGTTTCTCCCACGGATTGGTATAGAGCAGCTCCATGAACTTCGCCGCATCAGGCCCGACCACCTCGATCTTGCCCAGCGTCGAGGCGTCGAACAGGCCGGCCGACTTGCGCACCGTGACACACTCGCGATCGACCGCGGCGTGCATGTCCTCGCCTGCTTTGGGAAAATACCAGGCGCGCTTCCATTGGCCGACATCCTCGAACACTGCACCTTGGCGCTCGGCCCACGGATGGATCGCCGTCTTGCGGGTCGGGTCGAAGAGCGGACCCCGCGCGTGCCCGATGATCGCGCCGAAGGTCACCGGCGTGTAAGGCGCTCGAAACGTCGTCAGGCCGACTTGCGGGATCGGCTTGCCCAGCGTCTCGGCGGCGATCGCCAGGCCGTGCATGTTCGAGGTCTTGCCCTGGTCGGTCGCCATGCCGTTGGTGGTGAAGCGCTTGACGTGCTCGATCGAGCGCATGCCTTCATGCACCGCCTGGCGGATGTCCTTGGCGGTGACGTCGTTCTGGAAGTCGACGAAGGCTTTTACCGTCGTGTCCGGCCCGGCGCCGGGCGCCGCGCCCAGCATGCCACGCGACCAACTCTCGCTGGCGTCGACCTTCGGCTTGGCGCCGGCATTCTTGACGCCCGCATCCTTGGCCACCTTGGCGCCCGCCGCATAGGCCTCGTCGATCGTCGCCGACAGTCCGTCCGTGCCGTTGCAGGCGCCGACCGACACGCAATCCTGCGCGTAGGTACCGGGCACGAAACGCTTTGTCTCATCGTTGAAGGCGACCTTGCCGCGCGATTGCGAGAACAGATGCACCGACGGTGTCCAGCCGGCCGACATCAGGATGGCGTCGACCGGGATGGTGCGCTCGCCGCCGCCATTCTTCGGCTGAACGGTCATCGACGAAACCCGCAATTTGCCGCCGGCGCGGATCACCGCGCGGCCGAAATTGACCTCGATTCCAAGCGCCCTCGCCTCGTCGATCACCGATCCGGTCGGGTTGTCGCGCAGGTCGACTATCGCCGCCACGCCGACGCCGGCCTTCTTCAGGTCGATCGCAGCCGCATAGGCGGAATCATTGGCCGTATAGACGCCGACATTCCTGCCGACCGCGACGCCAAAATGGTTGAGATAGGTGCGCGCCGCCGACGCCAGCATGATGCCTGGCCGGTCGTTGTCGGCAAACACCATGTGCCGCTCGATGGCACCGGTCGCCAGTACGACGCGTTTGGCACGGACCTGCCACAGCCGCTCGCGCGGCAGCTCGCGGCCGGCATTCTTTAGATGGTCGCTGACGCGCTCGACCAGCCCGACGAAATTCTGCGCGTAATAGCCGAAGGCCGTGGTGCGCGACAGCACGCGGACATTGTCCATGGCCTTGAGCTTGGCGACTGCACCTTGCGCCCAGGCAAAACCATCCTGGCCGTCGATCCTGGCGCCACTCTCGAAATGCAGGCTGCCGCCAAAATCCGGCTGCTCGTCGGCAAGGATGACGCGCACGCCGGTTTCGGCCGCGGCAAGTGCCGCGGCGATGCCGGCAGCACCGCCGCCCAGCACCAGCACGTCGCAATGTGCGAAACGCGCCGAATAGTGGTCGGGATCCGGCTGGTCGGGAGCGACGCCAAGCCCTGCCGCAGCCCTGATCCTGGGCTCGTAAAAGTTCTTCCAGGCGGACTTCGGCCACATGAAGGTCTTGTAGTAAAAGCCCGCCGAAAGCAGCGGCGAGGCGATGTCGCCGAGCGCGCTGACGTCGAAGGCCAATGACGGCCAGCGGTTCTGCGACTGTGCCGTCAGCCCGTCATAGAGCTCCTGCACGGTGGCACGGACATTTGGCGTCCTCCTGGCCGAGTCGCGCTTGATCTCAACCAGCGCGTTGGGCTCTTCCGCCCCGGCGGACAGGAAGCCGCGCGGCCGGTGATATTTGAACGAACGGCCGACCAGATGGACGCCGTTGGCGAGCAGCGCCGAGGCCAGCGTTTCGCCTTCGATGCCGGCATAGGACTGGCCGTCGAAGCTGAACCGCGCGGTCTCTGCCTGCTTGAGGCGCCCGGCGCCGGGAATGCGGAACGTCGCGATCATTCGGAGGCTCCCGGCAGCTTCGCCGGCTTCGGCTCGCCGGCCTTGTAGGTCATCAGGAACCTGTCGCTGACGGTGTCACGCACGGCATTGAAGAACCGCGCGCAGCCATGCATGTGCCGCCAGCGCTCATAGATGATGCCTTTGGGATTCGAGCGGATGAAGAAGAACTTTTCGAAATCGTCGTCGCTTGTCGCGGCCATATCCGCCGAACGCGCGATATGTGCCTCGCCGGCGTTGCGGAATTCGAGTTCCGGACGCTCTTCCTCGCAATAGGGGCAGCGGATGAGAAGCATGGTTGTTCCTACAATTCGCCGTGGCCGACGCAGGCGCCGGCGGGTTGATCGCAAAGCCTCTGTCCCAACATCACAAAGCGGGCCATCATCAGTGTGCCACCGCCGCCGCCGCCGCCTCGTCGATCAGGCGGCCGGTGCGGAAGCGCTCGATGGTGAAGGGCGCGTTGATCGGGTGCGGATCGTCCCTGGCGATGGTGTGGGCAAAGACATGGCCCGAGCCCGGCGTCGCCTTGAAGCCGCCCGTGCCCCAGCCGCAATTGACATAGAGGCCGGGCACTGGCGTCTTGGCCAGGATCGGCGAACGGTCGGGCGTCACGTCGACGATGCCGCCCCACGAGCGCAGCATCTTCATGCGCGTGAACATCGGGAACATCTCGCAGATGGCGTCGAGCGTGTGCTGCAGGATGTGCAGGCCGCCGGTCTGCGAATAGGAGATATACTGGTCGGTACCGGCGCCGATGACCAGTTCGCCCTTGTCGGACTGCGAGATATAGGCGTGCACTGTGTTCGACATCACCACGCAGGGGAAGACCGGCTTGACAGGCTCGGAAACCAGCGCCTGCAGCGGATAGCTTTCCAGCGGCATCCGCACGCCGGCCATGTCCATGATGACGGACGAATGGCCGGCGGCAACGACGCCAACTTTTTTGGCGCCGATGAAGCCGCGCGTCGTCTCGACGCCGGTGACCGAACCGTTCGGCGCCCGCTTGACGCCGGTGACCTCGCAATTCTGGATGATGTGGACGCCGCGCGCCGAAGCGCCGCGCGCATAGCCCCAGGCGACCGCATCGTGGCGGGCGGTGCCGCCGCGACGCTGCAGGGTCGCGCCCATCACCGGATAGCGGGCATCGCGCGAAATGTTGAGCGGCGGGCAGAATTCCTTGGCGGCTTCCGGCGTCAGCCATTCATTGTCGATGCCGTTCAGACGGTTGGCATGGACGTGGCGTTTCAAGACCTGGATGTCGTGCACATTGTGGGCCAGCATCATGACGCCGCGCGGCGAATACATGACGTTGTAGTTGAGCTCCTGGCTGAGCCCGTCCCACAGCTTCAGCGCGTGGTCGTAGATGCCGGCGCTCTCGTCATAGAGATAGTTGGAGCGGATGATGGTGGTGTTGCGGCCGGTATTGCCGCCGCCGAGCCAGCCCTTTTCCAGCACCGCGACATTTGTGATGCCGTGCACCGTGGCGAGATAATAGGCGGTGGCCAGGCCATGGCCGCCGGCGCCGACGATGATGACGTCGTACTCCTTCTTCGGCTCTGGCGAGGACCACTGTTCCTCCCAGCCCTTGTGGCCGCGCATGGCCTCGCGGGCGATGGCGAATACCGAGTATTTCTTCAACGTTCCAGCCTCGCAGATAGCGGCCGGACATCCAATCGAGCCCCGGCGCGCGAGGTGTATCACTAGCGAAACAGCGCTGCCACCCTTGCGCTGTTTGCGACGGCGCTTGCCGTTTTGCGCCACGGCCAAAAAGACCTGTCGAGCAACGAGCCGAACGACGCATCCGGACGCCTTCAGGTATCGGGTGGCTCGTGCCGCCTCGATCTGCGACCAAGCATCCGATTGCCGGCGAAAGCTGGCGCGAAAGAAGGATGCAAAAATGCTCGCACTCGCCAACAAGATCGCCATCGTCACCGGCGCCAGTTCCGGCATCGGCCGCGCCACGGCAAAACTCTTTGCCGAGGAAGGCGCCAAGGTGGTCGTCGCTGCCCGTCGCCAGGCAGAGCTGGACGCGCTCGTCGCGGAAATCGAGGAAGCCGACGGCACGGCGATCGCCCTTGCCGGCGACGTCCGCGACGAAGCCTATGCCAAAGCCCTTGTCGACCTGGCGGTCGAGAAATTCGGCGGGCTGGATATCGCCTTCAACAACGCCGGCTCGACCGGCAAGATGGGTCCAATCTCGGAGCTGTCGCTGGAAGGCTGGCGAGAGACGCTCGACACCAACCTGACCAGCGCATTCCTCGGCGCGAAATATCAGGTCCCGGCGATGGTCGAACGCGGCGGCGGTTCGCTTATCTTCACCTCTACCTTTGTCGGCCATACCGTCGGCATGCCCGGCATGACCAGCTATGCCGCAAGCAAGGCCGGGCTGATCGGGTTGACGCAGGTGCTTGCCGCCGAAAATGGCGCCAAAGGCGTGCGGGTCAACGCGCTCCTGCCGGGCGGCACCGACACGCCTTCGGCAACGTTCAAGACACCTGAATCGCGAGCCTTCGTCGAAAACCTGCATGCCTTGAAGCGCGTCGCCGAGCCTGAGGAGATCGCCCGCTCGGCGCTCTATCTGGCTTCCGACGCATCGAGCTTCACCACTGGAACTGCGCTGTTTGCCGATGGCGGGGTCTCGATCAATCGGACGTGAGGCAATCTCGCAAAAGCGGTCTTGCTTTCCGGTGCGATTTGGCGATTTCTTCGGACACTTCTGTTCGAAGACAGGCCTAGGACATGCTGCTGATCAGGACCTACATCGCTGTTAGCGCAATCGAGGGCGTCGGCGTGTTCGCCGCCGAGCCGATCAGGAAGGGAGCGTCGATCTGGCGGCTCGATCCCGACTTCGATCGGCTGATCCCGCTGGAAAAATATAGGGCCGCGCCGCCGCACCTCAGGGAATTGCTCGACAGATATGCCTATCCAAGCCCGGACCGGCCCGGATTCATCGTCTATGAGGTCGACAATGGCCGCTTCATGAACCATTCTGAAAGGCCGAACACGGATTTTTCTCGGCATGGTGGGGCAACCGCGATCCGCGCCATAGCGGCGGGCGAGGAAATAACCTGCGACTATAGCGAGTTCTTCGAGGATTTCGAGCGGCTTCATCTGGCCATGGCATAGGGGGAGCCCGCCAGCCTAAGCCGAAGTTATGATCGGATCAGTTCCGGTGGGCGTGCGGCTGGCCGGTGTGGCGGCCGTCATACTGCAGGTCCAGTTCGCGAATTGCCTCCTTGCCCTTCTCCGGATCGACAAGCCTGAGAAGGGCGTCGATCTTGGCCTCCATACGGTCGGTACTCTCCTTCGATTGCGGCGATCCGACGAAGAGCAGGAACGCCAGGCCACCGACCTGCCAGAGCAGCTGCAGGAATTCCGACTGCCAGTTCTCGAGCGTGTCGCGGCTCATCTCGATCAGATAGCCGCCGAACTCGGGCGGTTGGCCAAGCGCTCGCTGCTCGTCGAGATAGGCGAACCAGCCGAAAACCCAGTGGCCGACAAGCGAGATGATGAAGAAGCCGAGGGTAATCCAGGCATAACTGTAAGCCCGCCAGACCGAAGGTCGCTTCACGTTGCTCGCCGGCCTGCTGTCGTCATCGCTTGGCATTGTCGCTGTCCGACGCCGAGCGAGCCAGGAACTGCTCCGTAGTCGCGGGCAGCTTGTTGTGCAGCCAC
This sequence comes from Mesorhizobium sp. WSM4837, assembly GCF_055811435.1. Lineage (NCBI taxonomy): Bacteria > Pseudomonadati > Pseudomonadota > Alphaproteobacteria > Hyphomicrobiales > Phyllobacteriaceae > Mesorhizobium > Mesorhizobium sp. WSM4837. The sequence goes on along the minus strand of NZ_JBVVQE010000007.1, from coordinate 128,905 downwards.
TCGGCCATCGCCTCCTCTTCACGCAGATTTTGTTCGCAGGCCCGGGCGATCTCCGTTTCGCCGAGGGACTCGGCGGTTGCGATCAGGATCGTGTAGGATGCGATCTCCATGTGCTCGAAGGTGTAGCTCGCCAGTGAGCCTTTCATCACCTCGTCGCCGGCGAAGACGCCGCTTAGCGACTGCGCCATCGCCAGTAGCTTGCCGCCGGCGTCCTTCAGCGCGGAAGTATCTTCGCCCAGTCTTTCCAGGCAGGTTCCGAGGCGCGCGGCGTGTCCCTTCGTCTCATCGAGGTGCAGCCTGATGCGCTCGCTGAGCTCGGGATAACTCTCCAGCCGATTGAGCTGGCCGTTCAGCATGGTTTCGGCCTGCTCCTCCATCGCATGCGCATCCTTGAGCCATTGGACGAGCCATTCACGGGTGCCTGACATCGGTTTTCCCCTGTGCTTGTTTCGCCGCAACAACCATTGGGGAACGAGGTTGGTTCCTTCGTTGATAGAGCCGGGCGGAGCGTTTTGCCGGGATTGGGGCAGCCAAGAATTTACCGGCGTCGAAGAAAACGCCAACGATCGCTCATCGGCGCGGAGAGCCCGCCCGAGCAGGCGAATATGCTACCAGAGGTCGTAATTCCTTGCTTTGTGACGGCAGTTATGCTATTGCTTTGCGCATGGTGTGATTTGCGCCGACGACCCGCCGCTGAGGCGGGTTTTTCGTTTCGGCAGTGGACAGAGCGGCATGATTCTGCTATCAGCCGCCACAATTCGTGGTGTAGACCGCCGCGGAGGCAAGCGACTATGGCCACTTGCCTGTTGTTAACAAAACCCGAAAGACAGGATTGCCCGTGCAGGTACTCGTCCGCGACAACAATGTTGATCAGGCGCTTCGCGCGCTCAAGAAAAAGATGCAGCGCGAAGGCATCTTCCGCGAAATGAAGATGCGCGGACATTATGAGAAGCCTTCCGAGAAGCGCGCCCGCGAAAAGGCGGAAGCCGTTCGCCGCGCCCGCAAGCTGGCACGCAAGCGCGCTCAGCGCGAAGGCCTGCTGCCGATGACGCCGCGCCCGGTGGCGGCTGGTGCCGCTGGTGCCGGCGCTCCGCGTCCGCCGCGGTTCTGACGCCAATTTTTCGTCCTTTTCGAAGGATACCCAAGGTGGCGCGATGCGAAATCGCCGCCACCTTTTTGTTTTGAATTCGACCAGCTCGCAGAGGGCCGGTTCGGAGAGGGAACAGACCTGACGGCGCGGGCGGGCAGTGAGGACAGAGCAGACATGAACGCAATTAGCGTGGAGCGCAGAACCGCAATGCGCGGCTTCGCCCTGACGGCAGCCCTGCTTTCTGGCTTGGCGATCGCCGGCTGCCAGACAGCCCCGACCGGTGAATTCACCAACATCGACAAGGCACAAGGGTCGGCCGAGAACATCTCCTCGCTGTCAGCCGTTATCCAGCGCAGTCCCCAGGATCCGGAAGGCTACAATGTGCGTGGCTCGGCCTATGGCCGCGGCGGCCAGTATCAGGCGGCGCTCAAGGACTTCAATACCGCCATCCAGCTCAATCCGAATTTCTACCAGGCCTATTCGAACCGCGCTCTCATCCAGCGATTCCTTGGCGATCAGGCGGCCGCGCTTTCCGACTACAACCGCTCGATCCAGATCAATCCCGACTATGACGCAGCCTATATCGGCCGCGGCAATCTCTACCGCAAAGCCAACCGCATCCAGGAAGCGTTCAACGATTTCCAGAAGGCGATCCAGCTCGACACGACAGACGCGCGCGCCTATCACAATCGCGGCCTGATCTATCAGAGCCAGGGCCAACACGCTTTCGCCATCGAGGATTTCTCGACAGCCATCTCGCTGGCGCCGGACGCCGCCGAACCCTACAATGGCCGCGGCCTCTCCTATCTCGCCATGAACGACGAGGACAACGCCTTCGCCGACATCAACATGGCGATCAAGCTCGACGGCAAGAATGCCGAGGCCTGGTCCAACCAGGCGCTGATCTACGAGCGGCGCGGCGACAAGGCCAAGGCGGCAAAAGCCTATCGCGAAGCCGTGCGCCTCAGCCCCACCTACCAGCCGGCCAAGGACGGCCTGGCGCGCACCAGCACCGGCTGACCGACGGCGGCGTTTCGGCCTGACATGGCAGGCCTGCCGTTTGGCATGGCTTCGAAACCTTCAACGACTGCCGCCTTGATCGCGCCAAGTTCTCGGCGGAACGCTCGGGACGCTTAGCCGTTGTTCAGGGCTATTCGCGAAAAGGACTCCTCCCATGATCAAGAAACTCGCCTGTGCCGCCGCCCTCGCCGCTACGGTTCTCGCCGCCCCTGCCAGCGCAGGGAGGCTGCAGCTCGGCGTGCTCGACTGCACCATCGACGGCGGCACCGGCTATATCGTGACATCCAACAAGGGCGTGGCCTGCACCTTTCGCCCTCATCATGGCGGTCCCCCGGAAGCTTATACCGGGGTCATTTCCAAGCTTGGCGTCGACGTTGGCAGGACCCACCAGGGCGAATTGATTTGGGCGGTTCTGGCGGCCACCCGCGACCGTGATCCCGGCGATCTTGCCGGCAGCTATTATGGCGTCAACGCCGAGGCCAGCGTGGTAACCGGCGGCGGCGCCAACCTTCTGGTCGGCGGGCTGAACAGCGCCTTCTCGCTGCAGCCTCTAAACGTACAGGTGCAGACCGGCGTCAACCTGGCAGTCGCCGTCACCTCACTGCAACTGATCCACTCTTTCAAATGAACGCCATAGCGTAGCTCTGCATGCGGCGCGGAACAGGATAGAACTGTTCCGCGCCGCACGACTTTTGGGGAACCGCCGTGCGAGGGAAGATCATCGCTGACGCCATGATCGCCAATCTTGACATCCCGCCTTCATCAGCACCCTCAGCGCACCCGCGAAAAACCGCTTGAGCTCAACTGCGGTTGAGGTTTTACAACCCATCCCCGAAGTGCCATTTGGAGACGAAGGGCGCTCCACCATTTCTTTAATCGGCGTATACGAAAGTTCGGGAGGGCGGGGTGATCGAAACCAGCACAAACAGGGTCGACTGGCGGGCGCTGTGGGCGAGCGGCGATCTGGCGCGCTTCTGCTTCATCAGCCTCGGCATCCTGCTGCACGCCACCAACGAAACCATGGTGGCAACGGTGATGCCGGCGATGGTCGGCGAACTCGCCGGGGTTCAGCTGGTCGGCTGGTCGCTGGCGATCTACGAGCTCGGCGCCATCGTCGCCGGCGCTGCCGCCGGACGGCTGGTGAGCTATGTCGCGTTGCGCACAAACATGGTGGTTGCCGCCCTGCTCTACGCGGCCGGCGCCCTGGTCTGCGCCATCGCGCCGTCCATGCCGCTGTTCCTGGCCGGGCGCCTAATCGAGGGATTTGGCGGCGGCGCGCTGGTGTCGCTGGCCTTCGTCTCGGTCGAGCGGCTGTTTCCACGCGCCATCTGGCCGCAGCTTTTCGGCGTTATGTCGGCGATCTGGGGCGTCGCCGCCTTCAGCGGGCCGGTGCTCGGTGCCTTGATGACCGAGTTGCTCTCCTGGCGCTGGGCTTTCGGCGTCTTCACGCTTGGCGGCACCGCCATGGCGTTGGCGAGCTTCATCGTGCTCGACACGCCCGAGGCGACCCGGCCGCAGGCGATCACTGGAACCGCGCCGCCGTTCCCCTTTGCCGCGCTCGGCTGCCTTGCCGTCAGCGTCGTGCTGATCGCCACGGCCGGTGTCGAGATTGCCCTGCTGCGCTCCTCCCTGTTGCTCATCCTCGGCCTGATCGGGCTCGCGCTGTTCATCCGCATCGATGCGCTGAAGCCGGGCTCGCGGCTGTTCCCGTCGCGGCTGTTCTCCTGGCGCTCGCCGGTCGGCGCAGGCATGACCATGGTCGCCGCCTTTTCGGTGGCGACCTGTTCCTTCGCCGTCTACGGGCCGCTGCTTCTGACCAGCCTGCATGGCATTCCGATCCTGACCACCGGCTATATCATCGCCGCCGAATCGATCGCCTGGTCGATCCTGTCGATCCTCGTCGCCAATGCGCCGCCGGAGCGGGAAAGACTGATCATCACCGGCGGCGCGCTGATGATCGCGGCCGGCATCGCCGGTTTCGCCTATGCCGTGCCGGCCGGTTCGATTCCGCTGATCCTGTTTTGCGCCTTGCTGCAGGGCGGCGGCTTCGGCATTGCCTGGCCCTTCGTCACACGCGTGATCGTCGCGTCGGCCAGTGACGGCGAGCAGACGATCGCTTCCGCCGCCGTACCGACCATGCAGCGCATCGGCTATGCGGTCGGTGCCGCGTTGACCGGCATCGTCGCCAATGCCAGCGGTTTTTCCGAAGGCCTGAACCGTGAGGCGGCGGCGAATGTCGCCACCTGGCTGTTCCTCGCCTTCGTGCCGCTCGGGATTCTGGGCTGCCTCGCCGCGCTGAGGATCTCGGGGCCGGCAGCCCCACGGCCGGCGGAGCTGCCAATCTCCCCCCTTGTGGGGGAGATGCCCGGCATGGCAGAGGGGGGCGCGAAGGATCGCCAAACGTGGGCTTAACCTACCCATACGAGACAGCGCAGATTCCTGGGATCCTGTTATTTCGAGCGCCGCTGCGGGACACGATCTTTCGAAACGTCGGCGGGACAGCGCCCCCCTCTGGCCTGCCGGCCATCTCCCCCACAAGGGGGGAGATTGACTAGACGACGATCGTCTTCAGCCGCTCCGCTATAAGTGCTGCGAGCCGCGTCGCCACCTCGTCCTTGCTCATCTCAGGCCATTCGTCGACACCGGCCTTCGAGACGATCCGCACCGTGTTGCGGTCGCCGCCCATCACCCCGCTTTCGTGGGATACATCGTTGGCGACAATGAAATCGGCGCCCTTTTTCCTGAGCTTGGCCTCGGCGTTCCTGACCAGATCCTGCGTTTCGGCGGCGAAGCCGACGACCAGGCTGGGCCGCTTCCTGTGATGGCCGACACCGGCAAGAATGTCAGGGTTTTCGACCATCTGCAGCGCCGGCGGCCCCTCGCCCGCCACCTTCTTGATCTTCTCGCCGGCCGAAGCCTCGCTGCGCCAGTCGGCAACCGCCGCGACGAACACCGCCGCGTCTGCCGGCAGCAGCTGTTCGACCGCGTCCTTCATCTGGTTTGCGGTTTCGACATGCAGCGTGGTGACGTCAGCCGGATCGGCAATGCCGACCGGACCGGAGACGAGGCGCACATCGGCGCCCAGCCTTGCCAGCGCCGCCGCGATGGCATGGCCCTGCTTGCCGGACGAACGGTTGGCTATATAGCGCACCGGGTCGATCGGCTCATGCGTCGGCCCTGAGGTGACGATGATCTTTCTGCCTGCCAGCGGCTTCGGACTGATATCGAGCAGCGCCTCGATCGCGGCAACGATTTCCAGCGGCTCGGCCATGCGGCCCTCGCCCGCCTCGTTGCTCTCGGCCATCTCGCCCTTTGCCGGGCCGATGAATGCGATGCCATCCTTGTGCAACGTCGCGCGGTTTCGCCGGGTCGCCGGATGCGACCACATTTTCGGGTTCATGGCGGGCGCCATCAACACCGGCTTGTCGGTGGCGATGAGCACGGTCGAGGCAAGGTCACTGGCATGGCCGTTGGCAAGCTTCGCCATCAGGTCGGCGGTAGCCGGCGCCACGACGACAAGGTCGGCCTCGCGCGACAGGCGGATGTGGCCGACATCGTGCTCGTCAATACTGTCGAACAAATCGGTGAAGACGTGGTCGGCGGAGAGCGCTCCAGCTGACAGCGTGGTGACGAATTCCTGCGCCGCGGCAGTCATCACCACACGCACGGCGGCACCGCGCTCGCGCAGCCGGCGGATCAGGTCGAGCGCCTTGTAGGCGGCGATACCGCCGCCGATGATGAGCAGGATGCGCTTGGCGGAGAGGGTCATGCCCAGTTCTTGTCCGATTTCATGCCGGCTTCAGCGCTGGTTCGATGTCGGTATGGATGAAATCGTCGCCCTTGAAAAGCAGCGGCAGGTTTCGCGTCTTGGCCAAGGCGTAGGCGAAGCAGTCGCCCATGTTGAGATTGGCGCGATGGCCAGTACCTCGGCCATACAGTGCATAGGCTTCAATTCCGGCTTGCGCATGCTCGGCGGACAGCGCGACGATCGTGACTTTGAGTCTAGCAAGAAGGCCCGTCAACTCGGCCGTGCCAGCCGCGCCATAGCGGCGGACAATTACTGTGCCGCACTCCATCAGAGTTGCGGCGCTCATCAATATCCGCTGATTTCCGGCGAGGCGCTGGGCGATAGCCGGAGCATCGGGCTCCTGCTTCAGGATGGCCACGATCGCTGAGGTGTCGACCACCACGGTCATTCCTCCTCGATGAAGGACCAGAGGTCATCAGTGAATTTCTTCTGATCGAAATCCGCTTGTTGCAGTCGTCGGCCGAATTCGAGGATTTCCTCCGCCGTAACAAAATCCCCGTCACGTTCTTTGGTGACTGCCACATCCTTCAGCAAGAGATTTCTTGCCTCCTGCTCCATTGACACGCCATGTCTGGCAGCCCGCTCGCGCAGCTTTTGCTTCAGATCGTCGTCGAGATTGCGAATGGTCAGGGTGCCCATAACTACCCTTGCCCCCGTGTCGTCGGTCTGAACTTGGCTTCGTCCTCGGCTGCAATGGCCGCCGAGTCGAAACCTTTGGTGGTCGGAAGCCCTACGGATGCGGCGAGCACGTCCCGCGCCTCCTGCTCCATGGAAACGCCACGCGCGGCGCCACGCTCACGCAGTCGCCGCATGACACTCTCATCCACATTGCGAACAGTAATCCGGGCCATGATCGCGCTCCCGCGACCTAATATAGCGACACCGGAGCATGACTGCAATGACAGCACTGCTGTCACTGGTTGCAGTCAGAGCAGCTTCCAGGCGATAAAGACCAGCGTCAGCGCGATCACCCACAGCGCCAGCCTGCCGGATCTGCTATAGCGCGCCTCGGCCTTGCCGATGGCGTGCGCCGTCCTGTCATCGAAACGCAGCCCGTGCTCGGCCATCAGATCGATCTCGCGCGACAGCCGCTCGGTGCGGGCGGCGAGGTCCGGCGCCTGGCGGGCCAGCGCCAGCAACGCGCTGGCGCCGTCGCGTGCGTCGGCCAGCAGGGCACGCGGGCCGAGATTGCCTGATATCCAGCCTCCGACCACCGGTTCTGACGTCTTCCACATGTTGAAGGCCGGGTCGAGCGTGCGGGCAACGCCCTCGACCACCACCATGGTCTTTTGCAGCAGCACCAGTTCGGACCGCGTCGCCATGTCGAAGAGGTCGGTGACCTCGAACAGAAGCGCCAAGAGCTTGGCCATCGAGATGGTTTCGGCCGGCTGGCCGTGGATCGGCTCGCCGATGGCGCGGATCGCCTGGGCGAATGCCGCGACGTTATGCAGGCGCGGCACGTAGCCGGCCTCGAAATGCACTTCGGCGACGCGCAGATAGTCACGGGTGATGAAGCCGTAGAGAATTTCGGCGAGGAACCGGCGCTCCTTCTTGCCGAGCCGGCCGGCAATGCCGAGATCGACAGCGACGATGGTGCCATCGGGCTCGACGAACAGGTTTCCCGGATGCATGTCGGCGTGGAAGAAACCGTCGCGCAGCGTATGGCGCAGGAACGACTGGACCAGATTGGCAGCGATCGCCTTCAGATCGTGGCCGGCGGCAGTGAGGCCGGCAATGTCGTTCATCTTGATGCCGTCGACCCATTCCATGGTCAGCACATCGCGGCCGGTGCGTTCCCAATCGACCGTCGGCACGCGAAAGCCGGGATCGTCCCTGGTGTTTTCGCCGAGCTCCGAAAGCGCTGCCGCCTCAAGCCTCAGATCCATCTCGATCTTGGTGGTCTGCGCCAGCGTCTGGGTCACCTCGACCGGCCGCAACCGGCGCGACGACGGGATGTATTTTTCCTGGAGACGGGCGGCGAGGAAATAGCTTTCGAGATCGCGGAAGAAACGGCGCCGCACGCCCGGCCGGATCACCTTCACCGCCACCCGCGAACCGACGCCGTTCTGCAAGGTTTCGGCGGTATGGACCTGAGCGATCGAGGCCGCGGCGACCGCCTCGCCGAAACTGGCGTAGAGCTCGCCGACCTTGCGCCCGAGCGAGGCCTCTATCGCCGTAATGGCCTCGGCCTGCGGAAATGTCTGCATCTTGTCCTGCAGCATGGCGAGATCGAGCGCTATGTCGTTGCCGACGACATCGGGCCGTGTCGCCAGGAACTGGCCGAGCTTGACATAGGATGGGCCGAGCCGGACGACGGCCTTGGCCAGCCGATCGCCACGTTCATAGGCAAGCGCGCGGCGGCGGGTGAACAGCCGTGCCACCCGCCAGCCGAATTTCGGCAGGCCGAACAGCTCATCGCCCGGCAACGCCGCGACGACGCCTTCGCGGACCAGCACCCAGCCGGCCCGTACGAGCCTGAAACCAGCGCCGACACTGCTCATGACTGCGCTTGTCCTGCCGGTTTTCTAGACCGGCGAAGGGCAGGTCGCGTATGAAAAATACGGGCCAGCCTCAAAGCTTCCAGCCCGAATGAAGCGCAGCTATGCCGCCGGCATAATTGCGAAAAGACACGCGGTCAAAACCGGCGCGGGAAATCATCGCGACAAAATTCTGCTGATTGGGAAATTTGCGGATCGATTCGACCAGATAGGAATAGGGTTCGTTTTCGCCGGTCACCGCCTTGCCGATCCTGGGGATGGCGTTGAACGACCACGCCTCGTAGACCCTGTCGAGCAGCGGCATGTCGACCTCGGAAAATTCGAGGCAGAGAAAGCGCCCGCCAGGCTTCAGCACGCGAAAGGCTTCGGCAAGCGCCACATCGATGCGCGGCACGTTGCGAATGCCGAAAGCGATCGTGTAGGCGTCGAAACTGGCCTCAGCGAAAGGCAGCTCCTCGGCATTGGCCTCGACGAAATCGGTATTAGCCGTCAGGCCCTTTTTCTCGGCCCGGTCGCGGCCGACGGCGAGCATCGAGCCGTTGATGTCGAGAACCGTGGCATGGGCGTTCCTGCCGCTCGCCTCGACGATGCGGAAGGCGATGTCGCCAGTGCCGCCGGCAACGTCGAGAACGCTCCAGCCCGGTCGTTTCGGTGGATTGAGCCATGTGACCATGGCGTCCTTCCACAGCCGATGCAGGCCGCCCGACATCAGGTCGTTCATCAGATCGTAGCGGTTCGCCACCTTGTGGAAAACGTCGTTGACCAAGGACTGCTTCTCGCCTGCCCGTACGCGCTTGAAACCATAGGAGGTTTCCATGCCGCCAACGGCCGTGGTTCTCTCAACCGACATTATTTTTGATCCGCCATAAAACCGGCGGGACCATAGCCGATCGATGATGCCGACGCTATTGTTTAAGGCGCGGTGTTCGGCCGCGCTTCCCGGTCGTGGAATCATGCTTATGGCTCCATGTCCTGGACTGACCTGACGGGATGATTGCATGCCTTTGAAAGCGGAACTGCACTGCCATATCGAAGGGGCAGCGGCGCCCGAACTCGTCATCCGCCAGGCGCAGAAATACGGCAAGGACACCTCGCCCTACATTCAGGACGGCTCTTTCGTCTGGCACGATTTCAGCTCCTTCCTCGCAGCCTATGATTTCTCCTCCGACCTGTTCCGCACCGAAGAGGACTATGCGCGGCTGGCCGATCATTATCTGACCAGCCTCGCCCGCGACGGCGCCATCTATTCCGAGATCTTCACCTCGCCGGACCACGCCGGGAAGGCCGGGCTGTCGCCCAGGGCCTATACGGACGCGCTCGGCGAAGGCATGGCGCGCGCCAAGGCCAAGACCGGCATCGAGGGCCGCATGATCGTCACCGGCGTGCGCAATGCCGGCGTCGAATCGATCGAGCAGGCGGCGCGCTTCGCCGCCCGCTGCGGGCATCCGCTGGTCGCCGGCTTCGGCGTCGCCGGCGACGAGCGGATGGGCGATCTGGAGGACTATGTCAGGGCCTTCGAAATCGCCCGCGAGGCCGGCCTTGGCATCACCGTCCATGCCGGCGAACTGATGGGCTGGGAGAGCGTCAAGGCCGCGCTCGATCACATCCGCCCCGCTCGCATCGGCCATGGCGTGCGCGCCATCGAAAACCCCGACCTTGTCCGTCGCATCGCCGATGAAGGCGTCGTGCTCGAATGCTGTCCGAGCTCCAACATCGCGCTAAGGGTGTTCGACAGTTTCGCCGATCACCCTTTTCCGGCCCTGTTGGCGGCAGGCTGCAAGGTGACGCTTAACTCCGACGATCCGCCCTATTTCCGGACGTCGCTGAAGCGCGAATACGACATTGCCGCCGAGCATTTTTCGATGAACGACAAGGCGCTCGCCTCCGTCACCAGAACCGCCATCGACGCCGCCTTCGTCGACAGGAAGACCAAGGCAATGCTGCTAGGCCGGCTCGACGTCAAGGGCAGGTGAATGGTGAATGGTGAATGGTGAATGGTGAATGGTGAATGGTGAATGGTGAATGGTGAATGGTGAATGGTGAATGGTCCACCCGGCGCTTCGGTCCGTCAACCGCGAGTTCTCCGCTGAACCAAGGACTCGCAAACCTGTTCACTATTCACTATTCACCATTCACTACTCACTTTTCACCTGCGCAGCTAGGAGACCACCATGCAGGGCGTCACCGTCGTCGACCACCCGCTTGTCCAGCACAAGCTGACCATCATGCGCAAGAAGGAAACTTCGACGGCCGGCTTCCGGCGGCTGCTGCGCGAGATCTCGCTGCTGCTCGGCTACGAGGTCACCCGCAACCTCGAATTGACGACGACGACGATCGAAACGCCGATCGAGATGATGGAAGCGCCGACGCTGGAGGGCAAGAAGCTGGTCTTCGCCTCAGTACTGCGCGCCGGCAACGGCCTGCTCGAGGGCTTGCTCGACCTGGTGCCGGCGGCGCGCGTCGCCCATATCGGTCTCTACCGCGACCACGAAACGCTGGAAGCGGTCGAATATTTCTTCAAGGCGCCGAGCGATCTCGCCGACCGGCTGGTGATCGTCGTCGATCCGATGCTGGCGACCGCCAATTCGGCGATCGCGGCGATCGACAAGTTGAAGGGGCGCGGCGCCACCAACATCCGCTTCCTCTGCCTGCTGGCGGCGCCAGAAGGCCTCGATCGCTTCATCAAGGCGCATCCCGATGTCCCGGTCTTCACCGCTTCCATCGACCGCCAGCTCAACGAGAAGGGCTACATCATGCCAGGCCTCGGCGATGCTGGCGACCGCATGTACGGGACCAAATGACCGTGGCGCCGCTCGTTTACCGATCGTTTACGCAAACGACCGCTTTCTGCATCTGTTAAAGCGGCAAACACCATGCCGCGATAAGCATGGTTCTTCACGAAGGCCGGTCCATGCTGCGCAATCTTCTCATCCTTGGCGTGCTCGCCGTAGCATCGGCGTCGTTCCCGATGCTCTACCAGTCGAATCCGCAGATGTTCGAAGGCCTGCTGAAATCGGCGGTCGGGGCCAGCCCGGCGGTCGAAACGGACCTGAACCTGGCCACGGTTCCCGACAGGCCGGCGCAGCCGCTCGGCCGCAAGGTCGTGATCCCGGCTGACGCGCGCGGGCATTTCACGTCGGCGTTCAAGCTCAACGGTCGAACGGTCGACGGCATGATCGACACCGGCGCAACGCTGGTCGCCATCAACAGTTCGACGGCGCGCAGGATCGGCGTTTCGCTGAACGCGTCGGATTTCAAGCACCAGGTCAACACCGCCAACGGCGCTATCAAGGCTGCGCTGGTGACCGTCGATCGGCTGCAGATCGGCAAGATCACGCTCGACGGCGTCCAGGCGGTCGTGCTCGACGACAAGGCGCTGCGCACCAATTTGATCGGCCTGAGCTTTCTCCAGAGGTTGGAAAAATACCAGGTCGAGAACGGCGCGCTGCTGCTCGTCCAGTGAACCATGATCCCAAAAGTGGAAACCGGTTTTCGGAAAGATCATGGTCCAATAAAAAAACTTCATCCGCGCGGCAGGATCCGCCGGATGACGGTTTTTTCCGCGGGCGGCTTCGAAGCGCCGATCGTATAGGCCGAAAGCACGACGGCGGCGGCCGCCTCGGCATCCCCGGCATTGCGGGCATGGACCAGCGCCAGCGCCTCGCCGGCCCGCACCTCCGCGCCGACAGGCAGCAGCCGGGTGATGCCGACGGCATGGTCGATCCTGTCGTCCGGCCGGATGCGCCCGCCGCCAAGCCCGACGACGGCAAGCCCGATGTCGCGGGTGGAGATACCGGTAACGAAGCCGTTTTCGGCGGCCTTGACCGCAAATTCCGTCGCCGCCCTCGGCAGGTGTTTTTCCGGGTTCTCGACGAAGTCGGCCGGACCGCCGAGCGCCGCCACCATGCGCGCGAAGACGGCGGCGGCACCGCCGCCGGCAAGCGTCTCGGCGGCGCGCCGCATGCCGTCCTGGTTGGACGAGACCAGCCCGGCCGACTGCAGCATGTCTGCGGCCAATGCCAGCGTCACATCCTCCAGGCGCCGGTCGCGGAAGCGGCCGGTGAGGAAATCGACGGCATTGCGCACCTCGACCGCGTTGCCGGCTGCCGACGCCAGCGGCTCGTTCATGCCGGTGACCAGCGCCGAGGTCTTCAGGCCGGCGCCGTTGGCGACTTCGACCAGGCTGTTCGCCAGTGTCGTTGCGTCGCGCGACTTTTCCATGAAGGCGCCGTTGCCGACCTTTACGTCGAGCACCAGCGACTGCAGGCCGGCGGCCAGTTTCTTCGACAGGATCGAGGCGGTGATCAGCGGCACCGATTCGACGGTTCCCGTCACGTCGCGGATCGCATAGAGCCGGCGGTCGGCGGGCGCGAGATCGGCGGTCTGGCCGATGATGGCGCAGCCGGCTTCGAGCACTGCCTTGCGGAATCCCGCGACATCCGGCTGGCTGGTATAGCCCGGGATGGCGTCCATCTTGTCCAGAGTGCCGCCGGTATGGCCGAGGCCGCGGCCGGAAATCATCGGCACATAAGCGCCGCAGGCAGCGACGATCGGCGCCACCAACAGCGAGACATTGTCGCCGACGCCGCCTGTCGAATGCTTGTCGGTGACCGGGCCCGGCAGGTCCGACCAATCGAGCACGTCGCCGGAATCGCGCATCGCCAGGGTCAGCGCCACCGCCTCGTCGCGGCTCATGCCGTTGAAGAACACCGCCATGGCGAAGGCCCCGACCTGCCCGTCCGAGACGGTGCCGGCGGTGAGGCCTTCGATGAAGCTGGCGATCTCCTGCGTCGACAGCTTGTGGCCGTCGCGCTTGCTGCGGATGATTTCCTGGGGAAGCATCAGGCCGGGACCTTACGCTCCGGCAACCCATCCTGGAACACACGCTGGAGGATCGTCGCCAGCCGCGCGCCGCCAATCGGCGCCATGTCCTTGGTCTCCTGGTGCGAAAGCTCCGCCCCTGTCAACCCTGCGGCGAGATTGGTGATGACCGAGCAGGCGGCGACGCGCAGGCCGAGAAAACGGGCGAGAATGACCTCCGGCACGGTCGACATGCCGACGGCATTGGCGCCCATGACGCGCGCCATGCGGATCTCGGCGGGCGTCTCGAAGCACGGCCCCGAAAACCACATATAGACGCCCTTGTGCAGCGCGGTGTCCGTCGCCTTCGCCGCCGTCTCGATCGCTGAGCGAAGGCCGGCATCATAGGCTTCGGTCAGGCCGACGAAGCGGCGGTCGCTCGGCTCGCCGATCAGCGGATTGGAACCCGAGAAATTTATGTGGTCGGTGATCAGCATCACCGAGCCCGGCCCCATGCCCGGATCGACCGAGCCGGCGGCATTGGTGAGGATCAGTTGCGAGATGCCGAGGCCGGCAAGCACTTCAAGCGCCGGCCGCATCGCCGCCGCGTTGCCGTGTTCGTAGTAGTGAGCGCGGCCGGACAGCACCAGCACAGGCGTGCCGGCAAAATGTCCCGCCACCACCTCGCCGTCATGGCCGGTGACGCCGCTTCTGGGAAAGCCCGGCAATTCGCCATAGGAAATGCGGACAGGATCCTCGACCTGGTCGACAAGCCCGCCAAGGCCCGAACCCAGCACCAGCGCGGTGGCGGGCGCCAGCCCGTCCAGCCTTTCGACCAGACGATCAAGCGCTTCCTTCATGTCAACCAGCTCTTCATTTCAACCAAGCTCCTCATTTCAACATTTCGCCCTGAAAGCCGTAGGGCAGCATCTCGCCCATGGTCACGGTTTCGACCACGCCGGCATTGTCGCAAAGATAGAGTTTGGTTTCCGGCCGGCAGAATTCGGCCAGCCGCTGCCGGCAGCCGCCGCAGGGCGAGCATTTAGCCATGCGCTCTGCGATGACAGCGATCTCCGTTATCCTGCCGCCGCCGGCCATGATGAAGTGGCCGAGCGCGGTGGTTTCGGCGCACCAACCTTCCGGATAGGACGCGACCTCGACGTTGGCGCCGGTAAAGACGCGGCCGTCCTCGGTGCGCAGTGCCGCCCCGACCGGGAATTTCGAATAGGGCGCATAGGCCTTGGCCATGGCGGCCTTGGCCTCTTCGAACAGATCATGCGACATTGTTTTTCCATTGCATGATCTTGTCCGAAAACCGGCTTCTACATTTCGCTGACGCTGACCTGCGGTTCGAAATCACGCTTAGCGTTCCTTGACATAGGGCACGCCGCCGGCGCGCGGCGGAATTGCCTTGCCGATGAAGCCGGCGAGCAGGATGACGGTGAGGATATAGGGCAGCGCCTGCATGAGCTGCACCGGCACCTTGCCGATCAGCGGCAGCGGCGTGCCCTGCAGGCGGATCGACAGCGCGTCGAGGAAGCCGAACAACAGGCAGGCGAACATGGCGTTGACCGGCTTCCACTTGGCGAAGATCAGCGCGGCCAGGGCGATGTAGCCCTTGCCGGCAGTCATGTCCTTAACGAAGCCGCCATTCTGCACCATCGACAGATAGGCGCCGGCAATACCGGTGAGCACGCCGGTGCAGATCAACGCCCGGTAGCGCAGCCAGGCGACCGAGATGCCGGCGGTGTCGACCGCGGCCGGGTTCTCGCCGACCGCGCGCATGCGCAAGCCGAAACGGGTGCGGAACAGCACCCACCAGGTGAACGGCACGGCGAGGAACGCGACATAGACCAGCACGGAATGGCCGGAGATCAGTTCCGAATATATCGGTCCGAGGATCGGCACGCCCTTGAGCGCGTCCGCGCCGGGCCAGACGATCGCCCCGAACCGCTCATCCGATGCC
This sequence comes from Mesorhizobium sp. WSM4837, assembly GCF_055811435.1. Lineage (NCBI taxonomy): Bacteria > Pseudomonadati > Pseudomonadota > Alphaproteobacteria > Hyphomicrobiales > Phyllobacteriaceae > Mesorhizobium > Mesorhizobium sp. WSM4837. The sequence continues at coordinate 113,723 of NZ_JBVVQE010000007.1, read as the reverse complement.
AGAGCCGGCGTACGTCCACCTTGCTGGAACCAGGCCTGGCCGAGCATGATCGTCGATCCGGCGGCGATGAAATTGATCGCCACGCCGGAGACGATCTGGTTGCCGCGATGGGTGATCGAGGCAAAGCCGTGGACCAGCGCAAAAGCGACCGAGATGAGGATGGCCATGCCGAGGCCGATATAGGCGGAATGGAAGACGGAGGCGGAGGCAGCACCGGCGAAGGCGCCGACCAGCATCTTGCCCTCGAGCCCGATGTCAAAAATGCCGGCCCGCTCCGAATAGAGACCGGCGAGGCATGCGAGCAGCAACGGCACCGACAGGCGGATGGTCGAGTCCAGAACCTGGATGATGGCGTTGAACAGATCCATCTCAGGCACCCTTCCCCTTGATCGCTTCGATGCCGACAGATCTCGGGCTGAGCGAGGCGAACAGCGCCTGGACATAGGGCCGGAACATATGCTCGAGCGCGCCGGCGAACAGGATGACCAGGCCCTGGATGATGACGATCATGTCGCGGCTGATCGCCGGCATTTCGAAGGCGAGCTCGGCGCCGCCCTGGTACAGCATGCCGAACAATATTGCGGCGAGCACGATGCCGACCGGGTGCAGGCGCCCCATCAGCGCTACTGCGATGCCGACGAAACCGGCGCCCGAAACGAATTCGAGCGCGACATTGTGCTGGTCGCCCATCGTTGGATTGAGCGCCATCATGCCGGCCAGCGCGCCCGAAATCATCATGGCGACGATGATGATGCGGGTTTCCGAAATGCCGGCATAGCGCGCCGCTTTCGCGCTGTGGCCGTAGGTGCGCATCTCGTAACCGAGCCTGGTGCGCCAGATCAGCACCCAGACCAGAAACGCCATGGCCAGCGCCAGCAGGAAGCTGATGTTGAACGGCGCCGAGCGGATCTTGGCGCCGAACAATTCGATGACCCAGTTGAGCTTTGGCAGTTGCGCGCCGTCGAGGAAGGTGCGTGTCTGCGGCGCCATCGAATTGGCCGGCTTCAGGAATCCGACCAGCGCGTAGACCATGACGCTGGCGGCGATGAAATTGAACATGATGGTGGTGATGACGATGTGCGAGCCGCGCCTGGCCTGCAGATAGGCCGGGATCAGCGCCCACAGCGCCCCCATCGCCGCAGCGGCAATGATCGCCAGCGGAAAGGTGAGCCACCATGGCAGCACGCTGTCGAAGGCCAGGCAGACGATGCCGATGCCGAGACCGGCGATATAGCCCTGGCCCTCGCCACCGATGTTGAACAGGCCGCAATGCGCGGCAACCGCCACCGACAGCCCGCTGAAGATGAAGGTGGTGGCGTAGAACAGCGTGAACGCAATGCCTTGCCCACGGCCGAAGGCGCCCTCGACCAGGACGGCGGCAGCGCGGAACGGATTTTCGCCCACCAGAAGCACGACGAGGCCGGCGACGACGAAGGCAACGGCGAGATTGATCACCGGGATCAGCCCGTAATCCGCCCAGGCCGGCAGCTTGGCGTAAGGCGTGCTCATTCCGCCGCCTCCCGGTGCTCGACGCCGGCCATCAGCAGTCCAAGCTCGCCTTCGCTCGCCTCGGGGCCGCGCTCGCCGACGATGCGGCCGGCAAACATCACCAGGATGCGGTCGGAGAGCGAACGGATCTCGTCGAGCTCGACCGACACCACCAGCACCGCCTTGCCCTGATCGCGCATGGCGATGAGCCGCTTGTGGATGAATTCGATGGCGCCGACATCGACGCCGCGCGTCGGCTGGCCGACGATCAGCACGCCCGGGTCCTGTTCCATTTCCCGCGCCAGCACAATCTTCTGCTGGTTGCCGCCGGAGAAATTCGCGGTCTTGAGACGGCAGTCCGCCGGGCGGATGTCGTATTTGGCGATCTTGTCCCTGGCGTCGTCGCGGATCGCGTCGATGTCGAGGAACGGTCCCTTCAGGTATCGCGGATCGTCGTGATAGCCGAGTATCGAATTCTCGTTCTCCTCGAAGGCCAGCACCAGCCCGACATGATGACGGTCTTCCGGGACATGGGCGAGGCCGCGGTCGCGCAGTTCGCCGGGATCGGCGGCCCCGGTCAGATCGATCGGCTTGCCGTCGAGCATGACGGAGCCCGAGACGGCGCGCCTGATGCCGGAAATCGCCTCGAGCATTTCGGATTGCCCGTTGCCGGCGACGCCGGCGATGCCAACGATCTCGCCGGCGCGCACATCGAAGGAGACGTTGTCCACCATGGTGACGCCACGCGAATCCTTCACCGTCAGGTTCCTCACCGCGAGCTTGACCCCGCCGGCTTCAGCCTCGCCCTTCTCGACCCTGAGCAGCACGCGGCGCCCGACCATCAGCTCGGCCAGTTCCCCGACCGTGGTCTTCGTGGTTTCCCGTGTCGCCACCATCGTGCCCTGGCGCATGACCGAGACCGTGTCGGTGATCGCCATGATCTCGCGCAGCTTATGGGTGATCAGCACGATCGTTTTACCCTGCTCCTTCAACTGCCTGAGGATGCGGAACAGATGGTCGGCTTCTGCGGGCGTCAGCACGCCCGTCGGCTCGTCGAGAATCAGGATCTCGGCGCCGCGATACAGCGCCTTGAGGATTTCGACACGCTGCTGCAGTCCGACCGGCAACTCCTCGATGATCGCATCGGGATCGACCTCCAGCCCATATTCGCGCTCGAGCCGTTCCAGCTCGGACCGCGCCTTGGCGATGCTCTTCTTCAGCAGCGCATCGCTTTCAGCGCCGAGAATGACGTTTTCCAGCACCGTGAAATTGTCGACCAGCATGAAATGCTGATGCACCATGCCGATGCCGAGCGCGATGGCGTCGTTGGGCGATTTGATCGACGCCGGCTGGCCGCCGACGCGGATCTCGCCGCTGTCGGCCTGATAGAAACCATAAAGGATCGACATCAGCGTCGACTTGCCAGCGCCGTTCTCGCCGACAATGCCGTGGATGGTACCGCGCGCGATCTCCAGATTGATGTCGCGATTGGCGCGGACGGCGCCAAAACTCTTGTTGATGCCGACCAGCTCGATTGCGGCTTGCGCCATGCGGCCTTTCCCATCGTATTTTTATCGCTTGGTCAAAACGCCTAGCATGACGCCCCGCCCGTGCCAATTGCCGGAGCAGCGTTCACTCTCGACAAATCCCCGCGCGCTTGTCAATTTCGAACGTGGCCGCAGCCTGCACAATCGCCTGGATCGAGGATTTCAAATGACCATGCCCGACGACCGGCTGACGACGCTGGAAATCCGCGCCGCCGAGCAGGAGAAGACCATCGAGGAACTGTCCGGCCAGATCGCCGAGCAGTGGAAGGTGATCGAGCGCATGCAGCGCAAGCTCGATGCGCTGGCCGACCGCTTCCTGGCGCTGGAGGAACAGAGTGCGTCCGACGTGCCGGTGACCAAGCCGCCGCATTGGTGAGCGACCGAGGATGAGCAAAGGCTAACGGCCGAGCCTGCGCGTCATCAGCAGCATTGTCCGGCCATCCTGCTCGAATGTTTCGACCGCATGCCAGCCGAGCGTAGCGTAGAAATCGCGAGCTTCCCAGGTATAGAGATAAAGTTTGCTGACGCCGGCCGAAGCGGCATGCGCTTCGATCGCCCTGACCAGAGCCCGGCCGATCCCGCACCGCTGATGCTCGGGAACGACAGCCAGCCCGGCAAGGCATGGCGTCAGATCATGCGCCGGCTCGAGTTCATGGCGGACCAGCAAGCAAGTCCCGACCGGGACACCACCGATCCGGGCAACCAGCGAAGCCTCGAAGCCGTCGCCAGCCAACAACTTTCGCAGCCCCGCCGTGTCCTCCGTCAGCGTTCGTCCGGTGCCCTCAAAAAATACAGCGAGCCGCAGTCGCGCAACCATCTCGACGTCGCCCTCGTGCATTGGTTCGATTGTCTGCTGCATCGGTGTCCTGAATGGCTGATATTGTTTGGAGGAAAAACTGCTGCCCCAAACAAAACCGCCGGGACCATGCCCCGGCGGTTCGCAATCAGTGTCGGGTCGATCAATAAGGGCAGGAATTGTCCGACATGTAATCATGCACCTTGATGGTACCGGCGATGATGTCGGCCTTGGCCTTTTCAACCGCCGCCTTCATCGCGTCGTCGACAAGCGCCTTGTTGTTGTCGTCCATGGCGTAGTCGACACCGCCTTCCTTGAGGCCGAGATCGTTGATGCCGCCGGTGAACTTGTCGTTCTTGGCATCCATGAACGTGTTGTAGACGGCGACATCGACGCGCTTGACCATCGAGGTCAGCACCTTGCCGGGCTGCAGTCCATTCTGGTTGGAATCGACGCCGATGCCGAGCTTGCCGCCGTCGGCCGCTGCCTGCAGCACGCCAACACCGGTTCCGCCTGCCGCTGCGTAGATCACGTCGGCGCCCTGGTCGATCTGCGTCTTGGCGATCTCGCCGCCCTTGGCCGGATCGTTCCAGGCTGCCGGCGTGTCGCCGGTCATGTTCTGGATGACATCGGTCGCGCCGGCCGCCTTGGCGCCACCGACATAACCGCAGCCGAATCGGCGGATCAGCGGAATGTCCATGCCGCCGATGAAGCCGACCTTTTTGGTCTTCGAGGCCATCGCCGCCATCACGCCGACGAGATAGGAGCCTTCCTGCTCCTTGTAGACGACGGAGCGGACGTTGGGCTTGTCGACGACCATGTCGATGATGGCGAATTTGGTCTCGGGAAACTCGACGGCGATCTTCTCCAGCGCATCTGCCCAGGAGAAGCCCGCCATGGCGATTGGATTGCGGCCATCCTCGGCGAAACGGCGCAGCGCCTGCTCGCGCTGGGTGGCGTTTGAGACCTCGAATTCCACATAGGCGATGCCGGTTTCGGCCTTGAACTTTTCGGCGCCGTTGTAGGATGCTTCGTTGAATGACTTGTCGAACTTGCCGCCGAGATCGTAGAGAAGTGCTGGCTGGATGTCCGCGGCGAAGGCCGGAAGAACCATCGCAGTTGCGGCCAGGAGGCCGAGAACGATACGTTTCATGTGATCCACACCCTGTCGGTTATTTTTCCGTTATGCACCGCCTGCCTGCCCGGTTCTCCGGCAGGCATGCGACATCAGACAGGAGTGTCTTCCTCCCGCTTCGGGCCAATCTGGCACGGCCCGAAGCAAAATTCACGCGGAATTTTGACCTGTTGGAAAAGCCGGGATCATCGTCCCGCCAAGGCCTCAGGCGGAGACGGCAGCCGGGATGGCGCAGGTGACGCCGGTGCCCTGCAGATTGCAATAGCCGTAGGGATTCTTCGCCAGATATTGCTGGTGGTCTTCCTCGGCGAAGTAGAATTCCGGCGCCGGAGCGATCTCGGTGGTGATCTTGCCGCGCCCGGCGCCGCGCAGCGAGGCCTCGTAGGCGTCGCGCGAGGCGATCGCCGCCTGGTATTGCGCATCGCCGAAGGTGTAGATCGCCGAGCGGTAGGTGGTGCCGACATCGTTGCCCTGGCGCATGCCTTGCGTCGGATCGTGGCTTTCCCAGAACAGCTTCAGAAGCTGTGCATAGGACACGATTTTTGGGTCGTAGACGACCAGCACGACTTCGGCATGGCCGGTCAAACCGGTGCAGGTTTCCTGGTAGGTCGGATTGGGGGTGACGCCACCGGCATAGCCGACGGCCGTGACCCATACGCCCTCGACCTGCCAGAACATGCGTTCCGCGCCCCAGAAGCAGCCCAGCCCGAACATCGCCTTCTCCAGCCCGTCGGGATAGGGGCCCTTCAGCGGCCGCTTCGAGACAAAATGATTGGATGCCGTCGGGATAGGATTGGCGCGACCCGGCAGCGCCTCGGCAGGTTTCGGCAGGTTGAGCTTCTTGTTCAGCATGTCGCTGAGAAACATGTGCAGTCTCCCTTTCTCTTTGGTTGGGGACGCTGGAAAATTATCAAGTCTAGGCGAACCGCCCGGTCGCCCGCTCCCGCCTGTAGCCTATCATGTAGAGAATGAAGGCAAGCACCGCGAACACCGCGAAACCGGGCTGGTTGAGCACCCAGGCGATGGCGCCGTCCCACAGCAGCGGACCAAGCCTGTCGCGGACGAAGCTTTCGAAGGCGCTTCGCGTATCCGGCGCGACGGCGAGCCAGCTCGTGTTGAGCGGGGTCATGACCAGGGCGGAGGCCGCCACAGAGCGCGTCGCGTCGACTACCGCCATGATGACCGAAACCGAAAGCGCAACCATTGCGGCAAGACGGAAGACGAAGCGGAACATCCTACCTCCCCGCAAGCTTTTCAGAAATATCTATATCGGACTGATAAATAGGATCTGCGCGCTTTATCCGCAATCGCGACACGCGAAGTTGAACCTGCGCCGCCGGTTTTCGCCGCTGAGCGTCGGTCGGTTGAGACGACGACGCCGATCGCGGCGATCGGCGTGCCAAGGCAGCGCTGGCGGTATGGACAGAGCATCCGACAAAGCGAATGCAGTGCTGTTATGTCTTGGCATTCGGCACCGGATCGACTAGATGAGCCCCGCGCCTGTTGCTTTGACGGCTCAGGTGTGGGGAAAAGGTGTCCGCTGGTTGACGGCGCCTACGGTGCGAAGTTCCGGACCGGGAATCCCCCAACAAGGAGACGGCATCTCCCCAACCCGCGCGGCGAAACCGGCCGCAGCGAAAATGCCAGGACGGAGAGGTGGCCGAGTGGTTGAAGGCGCACGCCTGGAAAGTGTGTTTACGGGAGACCGTAACGCGGGTTCGAATCCCGCTCTCTCCGCCAGATGATATTCTATCAAATTGATTTCATTGCGCTTTGCAAGTTGCAGACTTACAGTTCCTAACTCCGTTCCTAACGTTCACAAACGATGAAGCCCGCCACCGTGAGGCAGCGGGCGACTTGGTCGTGGGTGCCGGCCGTTAGGAATTCTTATCGCCCGTTTGGATTTGGCGCCGGTGCCTCTCGCACATCTCGCGGTGGCGGATCGACATGTTCAGGCTCTGGCGATGCTTTTTTGTCGGGCCGACGAACAGGTGTCTTCTTCTTCGGGTCGGGCCTCGGTGGTGGCTCTTTGATTTTGTTTTGCATATCCAGTTTCCTCCATCCTCCTGAAACCGGATCGCCTCTCTCTTGTTCCTATGGCGCCATTAAAAGGCCCGCCACCGTGAGGCAGCGGCAGAGTTTGCCGCCGTTCAGTGACGCTCTGCCGGTCCTTCGAAGAAACTCCACGAAGTTGTCGAGCACTGTCTGACCTTTCGAAGGCCGCCGGAGTTCACCGCAACACGATTCGAACTTCGAGACATGCCGATACGGCGGTTCGGAAGATGCTTTGGCTGCGATCGAACGAGCGCTAGTCTCGGCCGGTGTCGAGTTCATCCCCGAGAACGGCGGCGGCGCTGGCGTGAGACTGAAGAAGTCGCTTGCGCCCGCCCCTCACCTGACATCGCCAAGCCACCACTCGGACGTCGCGTTTTGGGCCGACAGCGGAAGGTCGGCTTCTGGCTCCGCAACGAAGATTGCAGACGTTCAACTTACTGGGAGAAGGTCGCGAATTGACCCTAGTCGGACATTCCCGGCTCAAATTTGCTCCCGGAAGCGGACCTTCACCGGAACCAGGGGATTTGACCCGATGCCGCCACTCCCGACAACCGCGACGAACGGCTTAATCAAGCCCTAAACCGCCCTTTGTGAACCCAATACGCTACCGGAAAGCGTACTTTGGGCCGGGACCAGCGCTCCTGACCCAAAGTTGCCAAGCGGCATTCGACCCTTGTGCACATTTTTTTCTGGTTCCATAGTAGGGTCCAATCGACCTTGTGGGCAGGACAGTGCGGGAAGGCCGGACGAGCGCGAGGGGCTCGCAGGTGTTCGCCCGCAGCGCAATTCTTTGCTTGCCAGCGGCAGCGTATTCGACTGCAGGCGGTTGGGCGACAGATGTTCTTTGGGGAAGAAGCTTGGGATGACCATCGTTCTCGTTCATGGAATTCCGGAAACGGAGGCGATCTGGGACGATCTCGTCCCGCATCTGCGCGACGATGACATTGTTCGGCTGTCTCCACCCGGATTTGGGTCCGTCATCCCTGCCGGCTTCGACTGTTCCATTGATGCTTATCGCGACTGGCTTGCCGGCGAACTCGAGAAGTTGGCGCAACCGATCGATCTCGTGGGGCATGACTGGGGTGGGGGACATGTCATGCGCATAGCAATGGACCGCCCGGACCTAATACGGTCTTGGACGGCCGATGTTCTGGGCGTGCTCGACCCGGATTACGTCTGGCACGACCTGGCGCAGGCCTGGCAGACGCCGGAAATCGGCGAGCAGGCGGTTGCGCAGATGGTCGGCATGCCGGCCGAGGCCAGAGCCAAGCAGTACGATAGCTTGGGTATGACCTCGGCGATTGCTGAAAAGGTGGCGGCGGGTACGAACGCGGAGATGGGCAGGGCAATCCTGGCACTGTACAGATCAGCCGCTCAACCGGTGATGCGCGAACTCGGAACCGGCTTGCCGCGGGCAGCCGCCAAACCCGGCCTGGCGCTGATCGCGACGGAAGATTCCTATTGCGGCGGCGAGACGCTCGCGCGCCGTTCTGCCGAGCGCGCCGGGGCAAAGGTTGCCGTTCTGGAAGGGGCGGGTCATTGGTGGATGTGCCAGCAGCCAAAGCAAGGTGCTGACGCGATCAACGCGTTCCTGGCAGAGCTGAACTAGGCCAGAACCGCGCGACGAAAGACGGTCGGTGACAAGGGGACGGGCAATGCGCATGATGAGAGGCCAGCATGCTACCGCATTGCCGCTGTAGTCTTCAGAGCAAACGGTGCTATCTCTGCTAACTGCGAAGGCCGATCTGAAGCGGCGCCCTGCCGTCAAAAGCGACGCTCCCTGTTGCCGCGAATTGCTGCGTCGCCGTAAAATGACGCGAAGTGCAACAGCGGTCATGCCCATTTGGCAGCGTGCTCGCCATGGCACTTCGAGGGGTGTAGACTCCGCGCACGTTACATGTTCATGCAGGGGCGCGCTCATGAATGTTCCCCCGCTCGACCGGAAGCTGCTGGCGATCCTCGCTGCGGACATGGCAGGCTATTCGAAAGCGATGGAGGCCGACGAAGCCGGCACGATTGCGCGGTTAAGGGCGGTTCGCACCGAGGTCATCGATCCCGCCATTGCCCGGCATCATGGCCGTATCATCAAGCTGATGGGCGACGGCGCGCTGGTCGCGTTCGATAGTGTCGTCGATGCGGTTGCATGTGCCGTGGAGATCCAGACAGCGTCGGGGACGCGCAATGCCGGATTGCCCGAGGCTGAGCGCGCCGTGTTCCGTATCGGCGTCAATCTTGGCGATGTCGCCCTGGTGGATGACGATGTCTATGGCGATGGCGATGGCGTCAATGTCGCAGCGCGGTTGTAGCACTCGCCGAGCCGGGAGGCGTGATGGTGTCCGGCACAGCCTACGATCATCTGCAGGGCAAGCTCGACGCCCTCTCGATTTCCTGAGCGAGCAGCGGGTAAAGAACATCAGCCGCCCGGTTCGGATCTACCGACTGAGACTCGACGGCAAACGAGTGCGCCGGCCGTTTCGCCAGATCATGCCGCACTGGGCTGCCATCGCAGCGGTAGCGATCCTGGTGCTGGGTTTAACCGGCGCTTGGTCGTTTTTTTTCAGCCCGCACCCTTGAGCGCCAAGCCTTCGGTCGCAGTTCTGCCCTTCGCCAATTATGGCGGCGACGATGCGACCGGGCGTCTGGCCGACGGCTTGACCGAAGACATCATTACCGACCTAGCCCGGTTTCCCGAACTCGAGGTCGTCGCGCGGAATTCGACGGAAGTTTACAAAGGAAAGGCGGTTGATGCCCGTCAGGTCGCGAGTGTCCTCCACGTTGGCTATGTACTAGAAGGCTCGATTCAACGCCAAGGTGACCGGGTGCGGATCGCTGCGCAGTTGATCGATGCGAAAACTGGCAACCATCTTTGGTCGGAGCGTTGGGATCGGCCCACTGAGGACGTCTTCGCCGTTCAGACCGAAATCGCAGAGCAGGTCACCAACCGCCTCGGCGGCGGAGTGGGACTAATTCAAGAAGCCGGGCGGGCTGCAGCCAAACGTAAACGGCCTGAAAACCTGAATGCCTATGATTACTATCTGCTCGGGACGGAGAAGATTGAAAAGCTCACCAAAGCGGATGAGGAGGCGGCCATCACGTTTCTCAACCGTCGAGCTGGATCCGGGGCTGGCCCGGGCTTGGGTAGAACTTTACCATGCTCATGCTCTATTGGCTGTGTTTGGTTTCAATCCCGAGAGCAACTTCAAGGCGGCTGCCGAGGTGGCCGAACGCGCGGTGCGGCTTGACCCGAGCGACGCTGAAGCACACGCGGTGTTTGGTATGAGCCTTGCAGATCAGGGCGACATCGCCCGCGCCAAGGCTGAGATGGATACGGCCCTTCGCCTAGCTTCTGGTTCGTCCGAAATCCTGACTTTCTATTCCGGCTTTGCAGCGCATTTCGGTTAACCCGAACGCGGTGCTCAAATGGTCGACCAAGTCATCCGGCTCGACCCGAACTACCCGATGTGGACGTCCAACTTCTTCTCCAATGCCTATTTTATGGTGGGCCGGTATGAGGACGCGCTGAAGACGCTGGAGCGCATGACGCGTAACAACTACCAAAAGTGGAATTGGGTGGTGCGTAGCAGCTCCCTCGCGGCACTGGGTCGAACCGATGAGGCAAATGCTTCGGTTGTGGAAACTCTCGAGCAGCACCCGGACCTGACTGTCGAGAGCATGATCAATGAATCCGGCCTGAGCACAATGGAGCGCAGTCGGTTCATAGAGACAATGCCGCTAGCTGGTTTCCCTCCCTGCGCCAAACCGGAGGTGCTTGCGAAGCCCGCCAAACCTGTGCGGCTGCCGGAATGCGAAGCAGGATAGTCGTGCTTCCCAGACGCCGATTGGATCTTGTCCTCCAGCATGGAGCCTGGGCGAATATCCCTCCAAAGAGCAATCGGAAAGACGCGCTCAGCTTCAGCCCGTAGCTCTAACGGGCTCGAAATCTGGTCGAAAGGTTCTTCAACAAGATCAAGCAGTGTCGGCGAGTGGCAACACGCTACGACAAGCTCGCGGCCAACTACCTTGCCTTCATTCAACTTGCGTCAATCCGGGTATGGCTGCGCGTTAACGAGTCCACGCCCTAGTTCCCAGTTAATCCGATAGATCATCGATCGTCTGCCGCATAGCCGGGCCATTGCCTGGACAACCGCCAAGGCTGCGATTGTGCGTTTGGTCCTGCCTCCGTTGCGATAGTTGCCGTTCCGCTTGCCTTCAGGTGCGCCACCGCCGGCACCGTGCATGCGACAGACTGCGCAGCCCCTCACCGCTGGCGATCGAGACTGGCAACCCGTCCGCTTCGACTGAGCATGACACCGAGGCGCTAGGTTCATGAGGTTGACGTTATTTTTTTCCGTCACCCTGCGGCGTTTTCTGTGCCGCCGTCATAAGTCGAGCACTGTTTGACATGAAACGTCAGCCTGAGGTTGTCGCCCATGAACTGGAGCGGGCCGGCGGGCCCATCTAAAGTCCGCAACGCTTGGGGAGCATCCGCGGTTTTCGCCTTCTAACGAATGTCGAGCGTCGGAATGTGGTCACTCGGAATAATTCGGGCGGGGGGCTCGTTGATTCCTTAGACGATGCCCGGTTACGGCAAAGTGGATATGTCCGAATGTCACTTCATGAAGCCGCCAGACATGCTGCGGCTTGCTCTGGCTTAACTCGAAGGAAAACAGAGATGAAAACGGCTGTCTCGACCTCTTTCACAAGACGAAGCGTTGTCGCCGGGCTGACCGTCGCCCCGATGGCTTTGGCGGCGGCGGATAATACCTCCGCGCAGGCCAACCAAACCACGCCTGAGAACAGTCTGTACGAGCGGCTGGGAGGCGTCTTCCCCATCGCAGCGGTGGTGGATCACTTCAGCGACGCCATCGTGAAGAACCCCATCGTCGGCCAGACGTCCGAGAACCCGCAGCTGCGAGAATGGCACACCGAGAACCTTGGAAGGTTGCCCGGCCTCAAGTTCATGCGCACGCTGTGGGTCTGCGACGTTTCTGGCGGGCCCTTCAGGTTCACGGCCACCAAGCCCGGCACGACGCCGCTCGGCCTTGAGGAGGCCCACCGGGACCTCCGGATCTCTCCCGCGGAATTTGATGAGGTCGCAGCGGAACTCGGACGGACGCTGGACTTCGCCAAGGTTCCGAAGCCTGAGAAAGCGGAGGTCCTCGCAGCCTTCGCCGCACACAAAGACGAGGTCACCGCCGGCTACGTCAAGCAGGGCTGAAGCGCCTCAGGGTCGACTCAATCAACCTACCGCAAGTGGCCCAGATGGTGGAAGCGGTAAGGACGACCCGACTGCTTAAGGATCAACAAAAGGCGGTTCAGATCGAAGCGGAAGCTCACTCGTCATCCAGAAGTCCTGCAGCGAGGCGTGCCGAAGGTCCTCTTCGCCGCGCAAGTGCTTCACGCGGGCTTTGACCCCCGGCTTGACCCACTGCGTTGCCGGCCGCTTTGGCATGTCCTTGGGCGGTGGCCCGGCATGTTCCTGGACCCTTTTCCAAAGTCTCTCGCGCATCTCGCGATTGACGCTGACGGCACTGCCGGCATATTTGCGGGTCCCCGGCTCGGCCATCAGGGCAAAGGCCGGCTTACCCCGCTCGCGCTCGACACCAAGAAGCTCGAATTCGCTTTCGGTGAAAGATTTTGTCTTCAGCCAATTGGTAGTCGGACCGCTGCGGTATTTAGAGTTCGCGCGCTTTGATACCATCCCCTTCAGGCCAGCCTTGTCGACTAGGTGATAAATCGCATTCGCCTCGCCCGGCAGTGCCTCGCTGAATTGGATACGGATATCAGGAGGGATCATGCCGTGCAGTATCTCCCGCCGGTCCCCCAGTGCCATGTCGCGGAGGTCGTGGCCGTTGAGGTGCAGCAGATCAAAGGCGACGAAGTAGAGGTCGTGCTGGCGCCGCGTGATCGCCTTCCGAAGGGCGGCAAAATCCGAAATGCCATCCTCATTCAAGACGATAATTTCGCCGCCGATGATGGCACCCTCGACATGCATTGTCTTGGCCGCTGCAGCTAGGTCGCGGTATTTGGAGGTCCAGTCGAGTCCGCGGCGGGTGAAAATCCGCGCGCCGCCGCCGTCGATGATGATCTGGGAGCGGTAGCCGTCGAACTTGACCTCGTGAATCCAGTCGTCCCCCCGGGTGGCTTGGCGACCAGCTTGGGCTCCATCGGTGGAATAAACGCCAGCCTTTCGGCCATACAAACCCCAACGCAACAGCACCCGATTTCAATAAAGTTTGATCTTTTTGGTTCCATGAGCGAAGAAAGCCCGCGCCTCCGGGAGAGGACGCGGGCTGATCGGAGGACACCGATCGCAGCATGTGCCTGCGAAAACATGCTGCAAATGGCCAAACTATCGTCGCAAGCCTTTGTTCCACGCGCAAAAAAAGCCCGCCGCACCTTTCGGCATGGCGGGCTTAAGTCGCATGCGGCCCCTATGTTTCAATCCTTCAAGGCATCATCGCGCTTGAACGAGGCCGGCGTCGCGTCATCGGCGGAACTGAGAGTCATGTCAAACCGTGCCGCGTAGGTATGAGGCGGTCTGCAAAGACTGGGTGAACCACCCCGGAACGGCCACCAAACCAGCCCGCAATCGCGCCAAGCACAAGGGAAGCGAATGCCAGGAGTGCGCCGGACGATACGACCGAAGCAGCGATATCTGCGGCTTCCGCCGCTTGTTGCTTCGCCTGCTCGACGGCTTGGTGATATTGTTGTTCCATCTGCGTCACCTGCTGCGTGGCTTGTTCGAGAGGGATGCCGCGCGCCGTCGCCAGTGCTTGTGCCGCGTTTTGACGCGCTGCGTTCGCATCCGCCTCGTTGCCCATGATGAGAGCGCGCATCGCGTTAATGGCCGCATTGTTAAGGGCTTCCGGATCTGTTCCGGTCGAGCGCACCTGAGCTTCAATAGCTTCGAGAGGATTGGCCTCTGCGACAATCGGGGCCGCAGTCTGCGCTACAGTCTCGCTCAAGCCGCCGACGGCACTTGCGATGCCACTGAAAGCTCCGCCAACAATCATGCCGACGGTGCTGGTGAGGAAATATAAGACCAGCAAGGTTGTGAGTGCCCACGTTGTCAGACCATGGAAGGCGCCCGTGGTCGGGAGCGTCTTGCCGGACATCCGAGCAGCGATGTAGCCGCCAACAAACGCAGCAACAATGCCGGACAGGACGTACCAGATACCGGCTACAATCGACAAGGTCGATGCCTCGGGATTGTCACCGGTCCCGGGATCGAGCGTGGCGATGCCCATACCCGCACCCAGCAAAGTCAGCAGGACTTGGACCACGAGAGCGACGACCACCCCGGCGAAAATGGCGCCCCAGCTAACTTTGTTCAGCAAGATCGTGCGAGCGTCGTCACTGGCGGTCGAGTAAGCCAAATTTTCGTCCTGGCGGGAGTGGGGAAATGCGTCGCTCATCAGTTTTATCCTTATTGCGGCGAGTTACTGGGGGACCAGCGCTGCGAATGATTTGCCTCGGCTTGCTGGTGACTGCATCGAAAGGGTTACTCCTAAACGCGCGCCTCGTCGAACTGGAGGGCGGCGGCGGAGATGGACGAGGTGGTTACGGCATCGCCCGAACCCTTTTCGCCAAACGTTCCTAGGAGCCGGTGGCGCGCGCGGCTCAAGCGGCTCTTGATCGTTCCGATGGCGCAGCCGCATATGCTTGCCGCGTCGTCGTAACTGGTCCCGAGAACGCCTATCAAAACAATAACCTGGCGCTGATCGTCCGGCAAAGCTTCGATGGCCCGCGCCATCTCCTGGCTGCGTAGCGACCATTCCTGGCTCGCCGCGATCGCAGGCCGGCTCGAAGCGCAATCGAGCAGACCGGGTCCCTCGCGATTCGCCATTTTGATGCGCGTATAGAAAGTGTTGCGCATTATGGTGAAAAGCCAGGATTTCATATTGGTCCCGGGCTGGAAGCGGTTGATGTTTGCGATACCTTTCATCAGCGTCTCCTGGACCAGGTCGTCGGCATCGTAGGCATCCCTAGAGAGCGTGCGGGCGAAGGCCCGCACGGCAGGGATGAGGGTCACAAACTCGCTCCGCTCTGTTGGCATGTTTATCTCCGAGTTCGAATGAGGTTGATCGGTCTGATAAGCCCACGCTAACCCGTCGAAAGAAGGTCGGTTCCACATTGGCGTCGCGGTTTTGGAATTACTTACGTGCAGACTAACAAATGCTAATTTTCCGGCATCGTGCGGGTCGGGACGACAGCTTCGAATCTTATTGGCGGTCGTCTTCGCGAGCGAGACGACACGCCCTCATCAACCATTTAGCTGTCCGTTGAGGGTCACCTCCGTTCCGCACATTCGGACCTGATGGGCGCGGCGCGTGGGACGAAACGGAGCCCCGGACCGACAAAGGGGATTGGCCAGCAAACCGCAATCGCTTAAAAAGGGGTTGGTCTGATCATCGGTGTTTCCTCGCCCGATGAGCGACCATAAGCACCAGAAGGAGAAGGCTGTGCCACAACGCGACCAACCACCTCCCTGGGGCGTCGGTGCCCCCGGCATATTGTGACTGGCACTTTCACAGCGCTGATCCTGGCTCTCGAGCGCCGAGACCACATCAGCGAGGAAGAGAAGAGGTTATTGGAGCAGCTGCCGTTCCGAATCCGGACGTTTGCTGCTGGCGAGAAACTTGTGGTGGAGAGCTCCCGTCCAACCGAAAGCTGTCTTGTCCTGAACGGCTTTGCGGCCCGCCAGCAATACGTCTCCGAGGGCAAGCGCCAACTTACGGCAGTTCATATAGCGGGCGACTTCGTTGACCTGCACTCGATGCTGCTAAAGGTCATGGACCACAGCGTCGTGTCGCTTGGGGATTGCATCGCTGCGTTCGTGCCCCATACCAGTCTCCAAGCCATAATCGCTGCGTCGCCACATCTCGGTCGTCTGCTGTGGCTCTCTACTGTGATAGATGCCGCCATAGAGCGGAACTGGGTCACCTGCCTCGGCCGCCGGCCGTCCAATACTCACCTTGCTCACTTGATCTGCGAGCTCTACGCACGTCTGGAAACTGTGGGGCTTGTCCGTGGCCAAAGCTTCCAACTACCCGTTACGCAGTCCGACATTGCCGATATCGTTGGTTTATCAGTCGTACACGTTAACCGGATGATCCAGGAGTTGCGCGCATCTGGGCTGATCAGATGGGATCGCAAAATGGTGACCGTTCTCGATATCGATCGCCTTCGCGAGTTGGCGGATTTTGACCCGACTTACTTGAACTTGATACGAGAGCCTCGGTAAGTGCACGTGTGCCTGCTAGGGCTTCTAGACTTTCCGGTTCCTCTTCGGCTTGGCTGCTAAGGCAGCAGGAAGAGTGATTTCGGCCTTAAGTCGTTGCTCCCGAAGGCGAGCCGTCTTTGCATCCCGTGCGGCGCGCTCATTGTGCGTGAATGCCCGTGCAGCATCCGACGTGCGCGTCTTTGCCCGCCTTCATGCGCTCAGCCGGCACGGTCCAGACCTTTTCGTCCAGATCCACCTCAGGCCACTTCATTCCGAGAACTTCGCCCGAACGCGCCGCCGTCAGGATGAGATAATCCAGCGCCTTTGCCGACAGGGCTTCAGCGGCCCGCAGGCGCTTCGCGAATACCGGGACATCAGCGTAAGGCATCGCTGGGTGGTGCCCGCGAGAGAGCTTCTTTGCCTTCGCCAGCAGGTGTTGCAGATGGCCGCGCCACAAAGCTGGGTTTTCGCCCGATCGATGCCCCGAGGCCTTGGCAAAGTCCAGCACCCGTTCAATTCGGCCGCGAAGCCGTTGCGCCGTTTCCGGCTTGGCCTGCCAGACCGGCTTTAAAATTTCGAGGACCTCGGCCGTGGTCACCTTGTCGACCGGCTTTTTGCGGATCGGTTTGCAGTAGGCATCGCCGAGGGTCATTTCCCATTGGGCCTTGTGTTTCGGATTCCTCCAGCTCTTGCAGACTTCAACAATGAAGTCTTCCGCGCACTCAGCGAATGTTGGAGCTTCGGCCTTCTTTTCGGAAGGCTGTTCTATTGGGTCAAGCCCGCGCCGCAGGCGGTCGCGGCAGGCGGTCGCGACAATGCGCGCATCTTTCAGGGAGACAGAGGGATAAGAGCCGAGCCCCGCTTCCTTCCAGACGCGGCCGGCACCCGAGCCCTTGAAGTGGACGAAGGTCCAGGACTTGGTCCCACCCTTCTTGACCATCAGATAGAGCGGTGAAAACTCAAGGGAATCAACGGCTTTTGGTTACATTAGCAGACGTTGGCGGACAATGGTGTAGAAGACGCTCTCTCCGCCACATTTCCCTACTAAAAGGTTGTTTAGCTGAGAAATATCGATCGTCGTCGAATTTCCTTGCACCTTCGGTTGGCGCTTTGCGCAGGCCCGGTCCGCGACAGCCTGCTGCATTCTCGAACCATCCGAAACGACGCTTCCGCCTGCATTCGCGTCAGGCAGTTTCCCCTTCACCAAACGTGGTTCAACGACGGACGCCACGGCGGTGAACGCAAGTAGTGTACGGCGGGTGACTTCGGGCATGCGTCATATCCTTGCTATCTGACAGGCCGGCCGGCGCAACACTTCGGAGAGGCGCTCTAGGACGCGACTACATCGTTTGCTGACAAAATGTATCCGCATTGCTGGCCGGTTCCCTAAAAGCCGAAAAAAACGCAGGGTGGTGGGCTCCCACAATCCGCACCCACCCCGCCTTCGGACAAGCTCCCCCGGGGGGGTCAACCGGCACGGACAAGGATGCCTGCTTCGCGCACCCATCAGCAGCGGTGTGGCTTCTAGCCGCAAGCAATTGCTTGAAGCAGTTCCCGACACCACATGGTGTTCCATAGCCAGCCAAGCGAGATGAACTCGCCCGACCCAGTCGCTGCCCTCCACCGTGGATCATGGCGACGACGTACGGCCAACCTTTAGGAACCAGAAAGACATCATGCCTGAAAATACCAGACTGCCAACGAGTGACGTCCCCCTCATCAAGCTGGGCAGTTGTCAATGCCGCTTCCCGGTTCGCGAAGATCGGTCAGTGCCCGGCGGTCACCGCTTTTGTGCTGGGCCAACTTCGCCTGACCGCGTGTACTGCGATCACCACCACAGCATCGTGACCGCCGTCGAGCCTCGTCGAGCCCGTTCGGGTTTCCACCTCGCTCAACGACGCGCCGCGTAAGTAGATACCGGGCGGCTGCACCTCGAACCGGTCTCAAGGGCTCGATGTGATGCTCTCCCACGTGTTCGGGCACCCACATCGTCGGGCCGAGCAGTCCAAGAGAGCCGCAGAACCATCCGCTTTCCATTGAACTCGCTGGAGCCATCGAATTGCGGTGGCTGCCGGTGACAATGGTATCAGCCCCGCATTATCGAGTGCAGGATGGCCTGCATGTGCTCTTCCAGGTCAAGTTCGCCCCGTGCTTCAGTGGCTAACAGGTACTGGGCCTTGGCTCGGCGGTCGCCTCGACCGATCGCAGGATACGAGCAGATGGCCAGCAATGCGTCCTCTTCAATCCGGTCTGCCCTCTTGCGGTCGTGGCTGCTGCTGTCCGCTCGATGAACAACCCTGTGGAGCGCGTCGTAGGCGGCCTCATGGGCTCCGATCAGCGCCTGCAATTCGGGTGAGGCACCTTCCCCTTCAGCAAACGTCGGTTCAACGAACGAGGCTACGGCGGTGAACGCAAGAAGTGTACGGCGGGTGAGTTCGGGCATGCCTCATATCCTTGCAGTCTGATCAGGCAGGAACACCATAGCACCGAAGCAACAGTTCGGAGAGGCGTTATGGAATGGGGCAGCGTTGTCTGCTGACAAAAATGTATCCGTTCCCTCACGCAGCAAGCACCGTAATTGCCTATAGATCAGGAAAGCTTGCTTTTGAGCAGTCATTCCGGCTCCGAAATGAAAAGCCGCTGTCATAAGGCGGCGAGGCGCTACGGCGTTCTTGCGCGGCGGTTAGGACTTCCTGTCGCCGTTTGGATTTGGTGCCGGAGCCTCACGCACGTCTCGTGGCGGCGGGTCCACATGTTCAGGCTCCGGCGATGCTTCCTTGTCGGGACGACGGACAGGTGTCTTCTTGGGGGCGGGCTTCGGTGGCGGGTCTTTGATTTTGTTTGGCATATCCAGTTAACCGGATCGCCAAGCTCTGGTTCCGGTGTGCCCATCAAAAGGCCCCGCCACCGTGAGGCAGCGGGCAACGGGTGGAATGCGGGAACAGAAGACAAAAAGGTGCACTGTCACCGTAAAACGTTGGCACGTTAGGGGAATAGTCCCTTCCAGATGGTCGGCGCCGCTGAGAGGATCAATCCGTCGAGATCGTACACTGAACTACTTGACCCGTTGCCTTGTCACGAACCCTTTTCGAAAACACGCGATGAAGGCCGATTGCGCGTGATTTAGCTTCATCGCTCGCAACGTAATCGGGAGTGCCGACATACATTACCCAGCGAATGTCTCTGGGGGCAGGTTTCCACGTAACTTTTGATCCATAGGCCGCTTTGCCCGGAGCTGTGCTATCGAACCGGCAGTCGATCGCTACGGGCATCATGCCTTTCTTAAACATTGCTTCGTCAACCCTGGCAAAATTTGACTTCGTAAGCCATCCATCCGCACCGCTAGTCGAAACTGTAGTGCACCCTGCCAGAGATATGCTCGATATCAAAAGCCCGATGGCCAGTGCGTTGCCTATGGATGATCGCCGACTGCCTTCTTGATTCTGTTTCATACCCGCCCCCTGAGATTGAAAGTAGTTCGGGCTAGGTAGGATGTCGGCAGGAAACAACGCAAGGCCACTTTTTAGTATTCCCCCCGAAAATCTTGTGGCGAACCACGCGGCAGGTCTCCTTGCCGTGCAGGTGCATCACACGGCCGATCATCCCCGGCTTGACCCCTGTGTCGCTGGCTCTTAAGCCCCTCGGTAATGCCGCGTGCCAAAGGCGATCATCGAGCGACTAAGCCGATGCCAGACGACGCTACTCCTCGTCAGCGAAACCCAGCAGCGACGCATTGCGTATCTGGCTGTGGTCGCCGCGCAGATGCTTGATGCGCAGCTTCACCCCCGGCCTGAGCCATTGCGTCCCAGGCCGTTTCTTCATCGCCTCTGGCGGCGGCCCGGCGTGCTCCCGAACCCGCTTCAACAGCCGCTCCTTCATGTCGCGGCTCAGGCTGATCAGGGCGGAACCGACATATTTCCCGCTGCCGGGCTGTGCCAGAAGGGCGAAGGCTCCCTCGCCGGGCTGGCGCTCGACGCCCAATAATTCGAATTCATCGACCGTGAAGCTCTTGGCCTTCAGCCAGTCCGTGGTCAGGCCGCTGCGATATCTGCTGTCGGCGCGCTTCGAGACAATGCCCTCAAGCTCGACCTCCTCGACGAGGTGGAAGAGCGACTGCGCGTCGCCAGGCATGGCCTCGCTGAACCGAATCCGGCTGTGCGGCTTGATGATACCGCTGAGAATTTCGCGGCGCGCCTTGCAACCGATGTCGCGCAGATCATCGCCGTTGAGGTGCAGAATGTCGAATGCGCACAGGTACATGCCGTGGGGATTGTTGTGGACGGCGTTCTGGAGCGCGTTGAAGTCGGGCATGCCGGCCTTGTCGGTGACGACCGCCTCGCCGTCGATGATGGCGTTCTTGACCTCAAGCTCACCCGCGGCTTCCATGATGCCCAGATATCGACGCGTCCAGTCCTTGCCGGTTTCGGTATAGACGCGGATATCCTCGGGCCCGTTGATAGTGATCTGGGCGCGGTAGCCATCCAGTTTGATCTCGTGAATCCAGTCATCACCCTCGGGCGGCATGGCCACCAGCCTGGGCTCCATCGGGGGAATGAACTCTAGCCGGCCGGTGCCGGCCTCTGCCCGCCTGCGCATGGAACCCAGTCTAGGTCATCACCGTATATTAGCCATAGTAAATATTAGAAAATTCTAAAGGATGTGCGATATGGCAGACGACCAAAGCAAACGCGACTTTCGCGACCGCAACAAGATATCGGCGAGCGACGATTATGAAGTGAACTTCTTCGCTCTGCAGAACAACATCACGCCGGAGCAGGTGCGCGAACTGATCCGCAAGCACGGCAACGATCGGGCAACCCTGACCGCTGCCGCGAAGGCATTGCCGGCACAATGATGACCAAACGCTCAGACCTGGGGCCGCCGATCGCCGGCTGGTCATTGGCTATTTCCGTACGATAGGCAGAAAAGCCCGCGCCCCGTGGTGGGGAAGAGGACGCGGGCTGATCGGAGGGACGAGCCGATCTCGCAACATGTCTGCACAGGAAAGAATGCTGCGGAAGCCGAACTTTCTACCTAAGCCTTTGTTCCAACGCAAAAAACCCGCCGCAGCTTTCGCCAAGCCGGTCAATGAGGCCCGGATTTCAATCTCTATTGGGCCGCACCCAAATTCCAGATGTCCCGATGCAGGCGCCATGTCCCGTCGTCGCCCTTTTTCCAGACGACGATGTACTTGCCCGCAAGGGTGGAGAGGGCGCCGTCTTTGCTCGGCACATCGAGCGTAAATGCGCCAACTTCGTAGGCAAAGTTCGCGCTCTCTTCCACTTCCAGCGCCTTCAGGGTGAGATTCTTCATCCCGCCTTTGATCGCGCCCTGCCAGAATTCTTCCACGCCCTTGCGACCATCGACACGCTTGCCGTCGGGCGGCAGCAAGGCAGCGTTCTCGGTATACAATTGACCCACCGCCGCCGCGTTTCCGCTGTTGAAGGCGTCCGTGAATTTCGTCAGCGCCGCTTCGATGTCCTCGCGAGCCGACTGGGCGGCCGCAGACAATGCAGACGAAAGAAGCAGCACAGCAGCAAATGCAAATGACTTAACCGGTCTCATCTCGTCCTCCCTTTGCGTGATCGACATATCTACCGGATGAATAGCACACCCAACCCGAGTGCGCCGCCGCGCCCGCTCAATCGGCCAGACCTGATTTGCATTAGGCTTATCTAATATAATTGCGCAAGCGCCAGACGCTCTCAGCCCACAACCCGATCTGCCCGCTTTCTCCGCCAGAGGCGCGGGATTGCGGGCGGCCCGGCAGCCTGTTGGGGGTGACCGGCCGGCCGCCGGGCCTGACCGGCTTGCGACCGGCTGACGGAAACATGCGCTCACACTAATATAATTGCAATATCGAGATAGCGCTGCGCACAGCGAGTTTTGACGATCTCCCGTCCCAAAGCGGATGATGGGCCGGAAAGCGATTTCGGCTCGATCGGTCCGCGTGAAAAAAAGCTAGCCAGGACGCCGCAGGTGTTCGACAAGCGCGCGCAGCTTCGGCGCGGCGTTGCGACGGCTCGGATAATACAGGTAGAAGCCGGCAAAGCGCGGGCAAAAATCCTCGAGAACCGGCACCAGTTCGCCCCGACCGATCCACGGGCGAAAGCTTTCCTCCATGCCGAAAGTGATGCCGGCGCCGGCAATGGCGAGCTTTATCATCAACGCCATGTCGTTGGTCGTGATCTCCGGCGCAACCGCGACGCTGAACTCCTTGCCGTCCTCGGCGAATTCCCAACGATAGGGCGCGACTTTCGGCGCGCGGCGCCAGCCAATGCAGCGATGATCAGCGAGTTCCTTCGGATGCGAGGGCTCCCCGAACCGATCGCGATAGGCCGGCGCGCAGACGGCCAGCTGCCGCTCGTCACCGGCAACAGGCACTGCGATCATATCCTGCTCGATCACCTCGCCGAGCCTGACGCCGGCATCGTATCCCTCGGCGACGATATCGAATTCCTCGTCCGTCACCATGATGTCGATCTGAACCTCTGGATTGGCCTCGGCAAAGGCCGCCAGGAACGGCCCTGAAAGAAAGCGCTCGGCGATCGACGAGACGGCGAGCCGCAGCTGCCCGCGCGGACGCCCGCGCAGGTCGCCGGCGCTCTCCATTGCGGCGCGCATGTCGGCAATGGCGGGCGCAATCTCGGCGTAGAGGCGTTCGCCAGCCTCGGTCAGGCTGACGCTTCGCGTCGTGCGCTGGACGAGCGCGATACCGAGCGTCTCTTCCAGCCGCTTCATCGTCTGGCTCACCGCCGAGCGGGTGACGCCCATTCGGTCCGCAGCCGCACGAAAGCTCCGCTCCTCGGCGACGAGGGCGAAGACGGCAAGCGCATTGAGATCCGGCTGCATTGGTTAGCTGTGCTTTCGACGCTGTGAACAAATGGTCGTCTTATCGCAACAGTGAAACAGATCCATCTTCGTGGCAACCGCTGCATGGCGGCTCGCAAAATCAACCAGACGGAGACGGAACATGTCCCTTAGCAAAGTCGTGCTCATCACCGGGGCGTCGAGCGGCATCGGCGCCGCCATCGGCCGGGAGCTCGGTGCCGCAGGAGCAAAGGTCATGCTCGGCGCGCGCCGCACCGATCGGCTGGACGCCCTCGCAGAAGAGATTAGGGCAAAGGGCGGGGAGGCAATGACGCGCCGCCTGGACGTGACCGACCGCGCCGATGTCGCCGCCTTTGCCGAGGCAGCGCGTCAGGCCTGGGGGCGCGTCGACGTGATCGTCAACAATGCCGGCGTCATGCCGTTGTCGCTGATGGCCTCGATGAAGGTCGATGAATGGGACCGAATGGTCGACGTCAACATCAAGGGCGTGCTCTACGGCATCGCTGCCGTGCTGCCGCAGATGACGGCCCGAGGCTCCGGCCATGTCGTCAACATCGCCTCCATCGGCGCGCTTTCGGTATCGCCGACAGCCGCGGTCTATTGCGCAACCAAATACGCGGTCCGCGCCATCTCCGATGGCTTGCGGCAGGAGCACGACAACATCCGCGTCACTTGCATCCACCCCGGTGTGGTCGAGAGCGAGCTCGCCGACACGATCACCGATCCGGTCGCGGTGGAAGCGATGAAGACCTATCGTGCCATTGCCCTGCAGCCCGACGCGATCGGCCGTGCCGTGCGCATTGCCATCGAACAGCCGGACGATGTCGACGTGAACGAGATCGTCATCCGGCCGACAGCCAGCAAGTAGTCCCATGAAACAGATTTCCATACTTGCCGCTGCCGTGCTTGTTGCCGGCGCGGCCGGCTCATCCGCACAGAAAGGCTTCGCCCAAATGAATATCGCGCAAAATTCGGTTACCCCAGCTTCGGCAAGCCACCCCTATGTCGGGATGTGGGTCACGGCGGATGGCCATATCCGCCACAACTTGCTTCCAAATGGTCGCTATGACGAAGCGCGTGGGAACCGTGACAGCGCATACCAGGGGCGCTATGAGATCCGGGGAAATCACATCGACTACTGGGACGACACCGGCTTTACCGCTGACGGAACGTTCATCGACGGTGTGCTGCACCACGCCGGCATGATCTTGTATCTGGAGAAGTAGATGACGTCCGTATCTCGATAAAGAGGTTTCGCATGGCTCCGCTGCACCATATGTCTCTGGTGCGCAGCCAAAAACAGGGGCTCACCTTGCCAACCGAACCACGTTCTCCACGGCTTGCAGTGCTGATCGACGCGGACAATACCTCGGCCAAGATTGCCGACGGCTTGTTCGAGGAGATCGCAAAGATCGGCGAGGCAAGCGTTCGTCGCATCTACGGCGATTTCTCCAGCACCCGCTCAAAGGCATGGGCCGATGTGCTGTCGAAGCATGCGATCATCCCGCAGCAGCAATTCGCCTACACCACCGGCAAGAACGCATCCGACATCACGCTCGTCATCGACGCCATGGACCTTCTCCACAGCGGGCGGTTCGAAGGCTTCTGCCTGGTGTCGTCCGACAGCGACTTCACCCGCCTTGCCGCTCGCATCAGGGAGCACGGCATCGACGTTTATGGATTTGGCGAGCAGAAGACGCCGGAGAGTTTCCGGCAGGCATGCCGCCGCTTCGTTTACACCGAGAACCTGCTTCCGACTGCGTCAGCCAACGCGCAAGATGCGGCGCCAACGAAATCCTTGCAGCCGCCCAGCGCCGCGACACCGATCATCACCAGAGTCATTTCACAGATGGGAACCGAGGACGGCTGGGTGCCGCTCGGCATTGTCGGCAATCAGCTCGCCAATCTGGTATCCGACTTCGATCCCAGAACCTTCGGCTTTCGCAAGCTGAGCGATCTCGTGCGCAAGACCAACGCCTTTGAGATCGACCAGCCCGAGGGCGGTGGAGCGATGCGCATAAGGGTCAAGTCAGCGGCAAAAAGCCGAGAGAAATCGAAGTCGGCAGCATCGCGCTGAGCCCTGCAAAAAGCTAGCTGGCTCGGTACTGGCCCGGTCCAATTGGTGTCCGGATCGGCCTCTGGTCGGACCACAATTTCGCTGGCGAAAACCGCCGTTCGGCGTATCATTCTGGTGGGAAAGGCTTCATGGTGGAGGATGCCAATGAACGTCGTTTCGAGAGCGCCTGTCGTCGACTTGCCGGCCCATGAACTTGTTTCATCTGCGCTTTCAAAATTCCGCGCCGGCGACACCATATCGACCAGAGCCGCAATAGATTCCATCCGCCGGGCAGGCCCGGCTTGTGCGGACAGCGACGACCAACTGGTCGAGCTTATCGTCATGACCGCAATTGGTAGGACCATGGGGATCGTGTTCGACCATCGGTGCCGCTAACCCATCGCCTGCAATCGGCTTGCGCATTGTCGAAAATGAGACCGGCGACGTAAGCCACTCGGTAACCATGAATAGTGATCGGGATGGTTCGCGTCATTCGAATCGGAACTGACAATCCGCTGCGCCGTTGCTGCCGTTGGGCTCAAGGAGTGGCGGCAATGCGTGATGAACAATTCGACGTTCCGGTGACGATCGAGAGCGAACGCACCGGACCCGGCTTTCTGTGACGAGGACGGTCCAGGCGGCCTCGCTTCTGGTCGACAAATGGCCAGACGAAAAGCGCGGGCCGAAATATCGCGCGGCCTTGAAAGCCATGATGGATGCGATGGAGCAGCGGCGGGCGGTTGGCACTGCGCGGCGGGCATTCACGGCGGCCGCCAAGGAAGCCCATGTGTTTGTGCGCGAAGGCCGGCATTAAAGCGCGTCACGTCTGAAGAGCGCGATGCCACGTGCTTTTGGTTCTTGTTTTAGGGATGTCGTTGCCCAAGACCGCTGCGCAGCTTTGGGCGACATGCATTGTTCCTGTTTATGCATGTCGTTGTCCCAAAACCGCTGCGCACTTTTGGGCGACAGGCATTGCTGCTGTTTATGCAATCGTTGTCCCAAAACCGCTGCGCACTTTTGGGCGACAGGCATTAAGGAACCTCACGAAATCTCCGCCGTTATGCTCCAGGTCCAAGCGAGGAGAGAACTGCCATGCCAGACGACAAGACCAAGACCGACAACCGCGATCGCTCACAAGTAGCCGGCGACGAAGACTATGAGGTGAGGCATCTCGCCGAGGAAGCCGGCATCACTCCTGACCAGGCTCGCACGCTGATCAAGCGCCACGGCACCGACCGCAAGGTGCTGAACGAAATCGCCAAGAGCATAAAGGCATTGTGATGGCTGACAAACGGACCGCAATGGCCGATCGGAAGAAACGCGAACCGGACGACAAGGAGGCCCTGCGACTGGCCGAGACAACTGACGTTTCGCCCAACCAGGCGAAGGATCTGATGCGCAAGCACGGCAAGGACAGCGCCAAGGTCGAGAAGGAAGCCAAGAACTTCAAGGCCGAAGGCTGAGCAGCCGATATGGCGGAGCGAGTCCGCCCTCGTTCCCGCATCAGCTTCGCACCCGCCAGCCATTCGCACGCTGGACGACAGCCCCATCCCATTCTTCGATGAACTCGGCTGGAAGCGGGCGTATGCGGACGACTATGCCGTGATCTATACGCGAAATCGCTGATTTTCGGCGGCTTCGCCCCGCCGCACGGCTTGTCTTTGAGCGCCGCGCTGAGAGCCGCGACGGCGAATCCTTTATAGGATTTCTTATTTCTTTCCTCTTCGCCACGTCTCGAACCTTTATGGGGTTTGGATCCATATTTCGTCGGGAAGGACACATCTCGGTCGCCATTATTGGACGAGGGGCTGGGCATTCTGCGCGCCGATCTGGAGCGCGTTTTCGACACGTTCTTGGCAGCCAGGGCTATGCGATCAGCGAGGCGCCGAACGCCAAGACGGCGATCGAACTCGTGGAGACGGAAAAGCCGGACCTGATCCTGCTCGATCTCGGCTTGCCCGGCATGGGCGGTCACGAATTGCTGCGCAAATGGCGGGACGACGGCCTGGATGTTCCCGTCGTCATCCTTTCCAGCCGCACCGACGAGGCCGGCATCGTCTCGGCACTTGATCTCGGCGCCGACGACTATATCACCAAGCCGTTCGGCATGAACGAGCTTGTCGCGCGCATCCGCGTGGCGCTCCGCCACAAGTTCCAGCAGCAAGGCGAGAAGCCGGTCTTCCACACCGGCGATCTCACGGTCGATCTGGTGAAGCGCATCGTCATGATCGAGGACAGGGAGATAAAGCTCTCGCCGCAGGAGTACGACATCCTGCGCATCCTCGTGCAGCACGCCGGCAAGGTTCTCACCCACCAGTTTCTTTTGAAGCAGGTCTGGGGCGATTCGACCGACGTGCAGTATCTCAGGGTCTATGTGCGGCAGCTCAGGCAAAAGATCGAGAAAACGCCCGACCAGCCGCGTTACATCACCACCGAAACCGGCGTAGGATACCGCCTGCGCGAAGTCGACTGAAGCGAGGGCCGCGGGCGGGCCCGTCTAACCCCACTGCGGGGCGCGCGTCTACCATCAGCCGCCTGTTGCAGCTGATCCAGCGCTCCACAACCAAGCGTCCCGGTTGCACGGCGAAGCCGACTTGATCAGCTTTTCGTTTAACGATCTTGACAGCGATCGAGACGGCCCGGCCACACGGGTCCCTGATGTCCAGGATCGGCGAACAACCTTCGGTTAATGGCAATGGTCGACGCGAGGCGTTCGGGACCGGACCGGGCGCCGTCCCGATCTGGATGCCGGCGGCATGCGGGTAAAGGACGAGAGCCCGACCTCTTGCCGGCGGCATAGCCGCGGCCGCCACTCTCGCAACTCGTCACGGCCTGGCGCGCACGTCGCGCATCGCGAGAACGCGCACAATTGAATGTCACACTTGCTGGTTGCATTACAATATGAAATTTTTTGTTATCGCGTCCCCACAAATTCTCTTTAACAAAATCATGGTTAACAGCTGCTTGCCGCAGGTTAGCCACAGTCGGCTTTTACCAAGCGTTATTGGGTAAATTCTACATCTTGGCGGGGCCGTCCAAAAACGAAACAGTGGAGCGACGACCTAATGCCGCAACATAGCGCACATGAACAATATCTACTTGAACTTATCAACGCGGAGAGGGCTAAGGCCGGCGTGCAGCCGCTGGCCTTCGATAATGATCTCAGCGAGGCGGCTGAGGGGCACAGCAGATGGATGCTTGCAACCGACACCTTTTCTCACACGGGGTCGGGAGGGTCTCGCCCACCCAGCGTATGAAGGCTGCCGGCTACACCCTAACGGGCTCCTGGGCGACAGGAGAGAACATCGCATGGGCTACGACCAGGTCACCGACGGGCTACAATGACGAGATTCTGCTCCTGCACACAACCTGATGAACTCCCCGGGTCATCGTGCCAACATCCTCAACGGGAACTTCCGCGAGGTAGGTCTTGGATTTGAGGTTGGCGATTACCGGGGGCGCTCCAGCGGTTTCGTGGCGGAGAATTTCGCCAAGACCGGATCAGACCTGTTCCTGACCGGTGTGGCGATCGACGACAAGGACGGGGATAGGTTCTACGATCCCGGTGAAGGTCTATCCGGTCTCACCATCACAGCGAAGATTCGACGGGCGCGACGTTTACGACGAAGACCATGGGCGCCGGCGGCTACGACCTCGCGCTCAAGCCCGGCACCTACACAGTAACCTTCTCGGGGGCGGGCATCGAAGCTTCGACGCGCACCGTCTCTGTCGGGAGCAAGAACGTCAAACTCGATCTCGTCGATCCGAAGCAGGGAGCCGTCGCTGCCGTTCAGGATGAACCGGCGGCAGTTTCCGATCCGGCGCCGCAGCAGGAACCAACGCCAACGGCGCAAGCTGAGCCGGCCCCGACACCAACGGCGCAAGCTGAACCGGCCCCGACAACGCCGCCCGATTCTGGGCAGCCGAATTCTGGCTCCCAGTGGCTTGCAACCTTTTTCGGCAAACAGGGCGTAAACTTCCGGTCTGACCAGACCCTGGCCGAACATGAGGAGGCTGAAGGAACGCCTGGCACGGCTAAGGAGAGTGGTGCACAGGTGGCGCTTGACGGCGATAACATCGTGTTTCCACAACTCGGGAACGCTCGGGGCCAACTCGACGACGCTATCGAGCAGGTCCGGGACAATGCGTCGACCGCGCTAGCAAATGCGGGCGATCCGAGACCGGCTTTTGATTGGGCAGAGTATGCACATACGCAAGCGGGCGATGCCGACGCGCTGGCTGCGAAACTCATCGAGCAACTGTCTGCGCATAACAACAGCGTAATCGCCGATCAGGCCGCGTAGCCAATGCCGGGCGATGCGGGCCTGCAGTTATGGGCCCGCATCGCCTGCTGACGCATGCGGTTGATCGAGGGGACATCAATGTCACAATCTGGTTCAGAGAAGCTCCGCCCGCCGAGGGCGAAGTCCGAATTGGCTGCCTGCCTGGCGCATTTCCGGCGCGCCTTTTTGGCGGTGGCGGCTTTCAGCGGCCTTATCAACGTGCTGATGTTGTCCGGCTCGGTGTTTATGCTGCAGGTCTACGACAGGGTCCTGCCCAGCCGTAGCGTGCCGACGCTGGTGGCTCTGGTCCTGCTGATTTCGATTCTATATGTTTTTCAAAGTGCACTCGACGCGATCCGCGGCCGGGTGCTGGCGCGTATCGGCAGCGGACTCGACGAGCGCCTAAGTGAGCGGACCTACCGCGTGATGTCGCAATTGCCCTTGGCCAGAGGCCGTTCGGGCGAGGCATGCAGCCGGTGCGCGATCTCGATCAAATCGGCGGTTTCCTGGCCAGCGGTGGTCCCGCCACTCTTTTCGACCTGCCGTGGATGCCGCTTTATCTCGCGCTCTGTTTTGCCTTCCATCCTTGGCTCGGCCTGGCTGCGCTGATTGGGGCGATCCTGCTTTTGGCATTGACCGTGCTCACGGAGAAAACGGTCCGCCATCCAGCAACTGAAATGTCTGGATATGCCGGAGCGCGCAGCAATATCGCACTGGCAAGCATCCGCAATGCCGAGGTGCTCGAAGCGATGGGCATGAGATCCACTATGGCCTCGCGCTGGGCGGAAGCAAACGGCAAATACAGGCAGGCGCAGATGCGTGCCAGCGATGTCACGGGTTCATTCGGCGCGCTCTCCCGCGGCTTTAGGATGCTGCTGCAATCAGTCGTTCTCGCGATCGGAGCGTATTTGGTGATCGGCCAGGAAGCCACGCCTGGCATCATCATCGCAAGTTCTATTCTCACCGCGCGAGCGCTGGCGCCAGTCGAACTCGCAATTGCGCACTGGAAGAACTTTCTTGCCGCTAGACAAGGCTGGCATCGGCTGAGCGAACTTTTCAGGGAGTTCCCCGCCACAGAGGATCGCTTGCAGCTGCCGCCGCCGCGGACCGAACTCTCGGTTGAAGGGATCGGCGTCGTTCCGCCAGGCGAGCGCCGTTTTGTTGTACAGGACATTACGTTTTCGCTGAGCGCCGGCTCCGCGCTCGGTGTCATCGGTCCGAGTGCATCGGGCAAATCGTCACTGGCGCGGGCGCTCGTCGGCGTCTGGCCGGCAGCGCGCGGCAAAATCCGCCTGGACGGCGCCGCCATCGAACAGTGGCCGGCTGAGGCACTGGGGCGGCACATCGGGTATCTGCCGCAAGATGTCGAACTTTTCGCAGGCACCATTGCTCAAAACATTGCCCGCTTTGATCCTTCTCCGGATCCGGCAACCATTATCGCGGCGGCCAAGACCGCGGGCATGCACGAAATGATCCTGCGCTTGCCTCGCGGATATCAGACCGAGATCGGCGAGGGCGGCGCATCGCTTTCAGCAGGACAGCGGCAGCGCATCGGACTGGCCCGCGCGCTTTATGGTGATCCTTTCCTCGTTGTTTTGGATGAACCGAACTCGAATCTGGACGCTGGAGGCGAGCAGGCTTTGACCCAGGCGATCCTTGCAGTCAAACAGCGGCACGGCGTGGTTGTCGTAATCGCCCATCGTCCAAGCGCCCTGGCGGCAGTGGACCTTTTACTTGTTCTCGACTCCGGCCGTCAGCACGCATTTGGGGCGAGGGATCTGGTCGTGCGGGGCACGACGCGGAGTGCCTCCGTGGGAACGGTTCAAGCAGTTGCCCCGGAGGAAAAGGCATCAGGATGACGTTATTTCATGATCGATCGTTCTTTGGCGCGCGTAACGGCGTAAAGGGGATGATTCCGCATATTCGTGCCGGAGCGAGCCATCTGGCCAGCGTCAAAGGCAAAATCGGCGGGCTGCTGTTCGTTCGGGCTAACCTCCCTACCGATGTGCGATCGCAGCCGACGCAGAACGACTTATCCCTTCGCCGGTATATGCTTCTTGGCGCCGCAACCGTGGCGCTGCTTGTCGGCGGCCTTGGTGCATGGGCCGCAACGACGGAATTGTCAGGCGCCGTCATCGCTACCGGCCATATCGCAGTGGAATCCAACGTCAAGGCGGTTCAGCATCCAAGCGGCGGCGTTGTGGGTGAGATCAACGTGCGCAACGGCGATGAAGTCAGAGCAGGCGATATTTTGCTCCGTCTCGACGACACGCTTACACGCGCCAATCTCGCCGTCATAACCAATACCCTGGACGAACTCTCGGCGCGGGAGGCACGCCTCACAGCGGAGCGTGAGGATGCCGAGGCGATAGCCTTTTCCGAGGATCTCACCAGCCGCTCCTCTGTTGGACATGTGGCGCGTGTGATCGGCGGGGAGCAGAAACTTTTCGCTTTGCGACGGGGAGCTTACCGTGCCCAAATCGAGCAACGCAGGCAACGGGTGAGCCAGCTCAAGGAGGAGATAGCGGGCCTCGAGGCACAAAGGGCGGCCAAGGAGCACGAGATTGCGTTGGTCCGCGACGAGATCAAGGGCGTCAGGGGCCTTTGGGAAAAAAAACTCGTCCAGCGGTCGCGACTCCTGGACCTGGAGCGGGGCGAGGCTCAGATCGAGGGAGGGCGCGGCCAACTCGTCGCTGCGATAGCCGAAGCGAACGGCAGAATCAGCGAAACAGAAATGGCCATCATCCAGATCCAGCAGGATTGGCGCAGCGAGGTCGCGAAAGAATTACGCGAAACGGAGGCTCGAACCACAGAATTGGCAGAGCGAAAGATCGCCGCGGAGGAATTGCTTAGACAGACCGATATTCGTTCACCCCAGAACGGCCGGGTGCATCAGCTTGCGATCCATACGGTCGGCGGCGTCGTCACGACCGGCGGGCCAATTATGATGATTGTCCCGACCGCTGACGAATTGACTGTGGAGGCACGCATCGCGCCTCAAGACATCGATCAGGTCCAGCCCGGCCAGCTTGTCCATCTGCGGCCGTCGGCGTTCAGCCAGCAGGTCACGCCGGAAATCGAAGGACATGTAGCAACGGTTTCTCCCGACCTCGTCGAAGACGAGCGGAACGGACTATCCTACTACAGCGTGCGGATCAGGCTTGACGAAGGCAAGCTTGGCTCGTTGGATCCGGAAAGCCTCAAGCCGGGCATGCCGGTGGAGGCGTTCATGCGCACGACCGATCGCACCGTCATCTCGTTTCTGATGAAGCCATTGACCGACCAGATCAGCCGCGCATTCCGCGAATAGTCGCGCAGCTGGGCTATCGCCGTGCCGTGGCCAAAGGCTCCGGGGAACGCAGCGCCGCCCGTGCCGCGGTTTTCAACTGTGCGATGTTGCGGTTCAAATTATCCAATCCAGGCCTGAAAGGCATGGAACTGCAGGATGCCCTCCAGCTTCTTGTCGTCGGCCTCGTATTGGTGCCCTTTGCCAGCACACATCGGTCGACGGGCTTTGCGCCCTGACTGGCTAGTCAGCCAATTCCGCTCCGGCGCGGGGTTTTAATCCATGGCATCATCAGACAAACGCCCTATATAATCGCAAGGTTCTGTTTCGTAAGGGAATGGATGGATGTCGCCGCTTCGCCTTTCGACGGTCTTGATGTCGGCAACCCTGGCAACAGCGATGCTGTCGGGCGCGGCTGTCTCCGCGCAGAACGTCGCTCCCGCCAATCGCAATACCGTGGTCCTGCAAGGCGAATTGCAGATGCTGGAGAACAGGCTGCGACGGCAGCAATTTCAGCAGCAGCAACAGCAGTTCCGTGCCCAGGATCGCGTGGTCGTGCCGCAACGGCCAGATGTGCCGCAGATGGCGCCTACTTGCCAGTTGCGGCGATCGGGCAGCCGCTTCATCAGCGTCTGCCGCTGATGGCCCGGCGTTTTCATTTATTTAGCTGATATGCTTGAACGCCGCTCTACTTAAAGTAGCATCAAAGGCGGTTTTGATTTCGCAACGTGCCTTTGCGCTTGGGCACTGCCCTGATTGGATCGTCGGCAATGGCAGCCACCAAGAAGAAGGTCGTGCGCAAGGCGAGGAAGGGCGAGCGGATCCGCCAGGTCGCGGCAATTCCCTTTCGGCTGGGCAGGCATGGCGTTGTCGAGGTGATGCTGGTCACCTCGATATCGACAAGGCGCTTTATCGTTCCCAAGGGCTGGCCGATGAAGGGCAAGAGTGGGCGCAAGGCAGCCACCATCGAAGCGCGGGAGGAAGCCGGCGTCCTCGGCAAGACGCTGAAGCAGCCGCCCGGCACCTATTCCTACTGGAAGCGGCTGACGAACCGCTTCGTCCGCGTCGACGTCACCGTCTACCTGCTGGCGGTGACGGAGGAACTGGCCAACTGGCAGGAAGCCAAAAGGCGGCAGCGGGCATGGCTGGCGCCGGAAGACGCAGCCGTGCTTATCGACGAGCCCGAACTTTCAACGCTGCTGAAGAACTTGAAAATTCCCCAGCCAGCGCCCGCTGGCGCACTTGAACCAAGGTCTCATTTGGCGTCGTCCTCTCCCTGAGGGAAAGACCGGACCGGCGTGCCGGTATAGGCCCACAACCATTCGCGCGGCAGTGGTCCTTTGTTGCGGTCGCTCTGTTGCGACTGTTCCCACGCATGCGCCAAGATGCCGACCGAGCGCGACAGCACGAAAAGGCCACGTGTCAGCGGCGGCGGAAAGCCGAGCTCGCCATAGATGACGGCGGTGGCGCCGTCGATGTTGAGCGGGATCTTCTTGCCCTTGCGCCGCGCGACCTCGGCCTCGACAGCCTCGGCGATGTCGGCGAAACGTCCGCTGACGACGCCGCGCGCGGCAAAATCGCGGGTCAGCTCGATGAGACGCGGCGCCCGCGGATCGACCGGGTGGAAGCGATGGCCGAGCCCCGGCACATAGGATTTTTCATCGGCGAAGAAGCGATCGAGCCGCGACGCGACGGCATCGGCAAGCGTCACGTCTGCGTCCAGTGCCGCGGCGATGTCGCCGTAGAAGGCGAGCGCCTGCTCGCCGGCGCCGCCATGCACGTCGCCAAGCACATTGATGGCTGAAGCCATGGCGCTGTTGATGCCGACGCCGCAGGTGGCCGCCATGCGGGCAACGGCGATCGACGGCGCCTGCGGCCCGTGGTCGACGGCCGCCCCCAGCGCGATACCGAGCAGCGCCGCCTGCTCCTCGCCAGGCAGTTCGCCGCGCAGCATCAGCCAGATCATCCCCGGAAAGCTGACGCGGCCGATCAGGTCCTGGATCTCATAGCCACGCAGCCGGATCACGCCAGGGCGCATTTCGATGATATCGGTCTGCCACCATTCCTCACCGCGCTCGCGGCCGGTTTTTTTCTCAACGTTGCTCATGTTCTCGCGTCGCTCATGCCTGCGCCCTTTTCTCGACGCGCGGCGGCAGACTGGCAAACACCTCGTCCATGTGCTCGCCCAGCGCCGGCGGCGGCCTGGTCGGCAACGGTGCTTCGCCGTCGACCATGAACCCTCCGCGCACGACGGTCAGCGGCCGGTCCATCTTCGGCATGCCATCGAAGCGGGCGGTCATCTCGCGCTCGATCACCTGCTGCTCGGCCAGCACCTGCGGGATGGTCAGCACCCTGCCCGCCGGCACGCCTGCGCGATTGAGCGTCTCCTCCCAGGCTGCGGCCGAGTTGTTCGCCAGGGCATCCTCGATCAGCGCCTTCAAGGCGATGCGGTTGCGCTTGCGCGTCTCGCGCTCGGCAAAGCGCGGGTCCGACGCCAGCTCCGGCAGCCCGACCAGCCGGCAGAGCGTGACGAACTGCTCCTGCTTGTTGGCGGCGATGTTGAGCAGACCGTCGCCGGTGCGAAACGTGCCGGAAGGTGCCGCCGTCATGTTCTCGTTGCCCATCGGCTGCGGCTCGACGCCTGCCGTCAGATAGTTGGAGACCGGCCAGCCCAGCGCGGAAAGCGTGCATTCGAGCATCGACACGTCGAGGAAAGCGCCCTCGCCTGTCGTCTTCTGCTTCACAAGTGCCGCCGTGATGGCGAACGCCCCGACCAGCCCACCCAGCGTGTCGGCGACGGGATAACCGACACGCAGCGGCGCGGTCTGCGCTGTGCCGGTGATGCTCATGATGCCCGAAAGACCCTGGATGATCTGGTCATAGGCCGGATTGTCGCGCATCGGCCCGGTCTGGCCGAAGCCCGAAATCGCGCAATAGACAAGACTGGGGCGGACCTCTTTCAGCCTGGCATAGCCGAGCCCCAGCCGATCCATCACGCCGGGGCGGAAATTCTCGACCAGCGCGTCGGCGGAGGCGACCAGATCGAGGAAGCGTCCGCGATCGGCCTCTTTCTTGAGATCGAGCACGACCGATCGTTTGCCGGCGTTCTGCGCCAGGAATGAAGCGCCCATGCCGGTGCTGTTGAGTTCCGGCGAGCCGCCGAGCTGGCGCGCCAGATCGCCGCCTTGCGGCGCCTCGACCTTGATCACATCGGCCCCGAGCAGCGCCAGCTGATAGGCACAGTAGGGGCCAGCCAGAACATTGGTCAGGTCGAGGACGCGGATGCCGGACAGCAGATCGGTCATGATGTCACAAACAGGTCAAGCATCGCCCGGCACGTGTTCCGGTCCACGCATGCGCCGGCGTTCGATGTAAGCGTAGATATGCGGCCCGATCAGCCCGATGAACGCCAGCGTCAGCAGCGTCAGCGACAGCGGATGTTTGTAGAACACCGACCAGTCGCCGTTCGAGATGGTCATCGCGCGGCGGAACTGTGTTTCGGCAAGCGGCCACAGGATCATGCCGATGATGACCGGCGCCGTAGGGAAATCGAAGCGCCGCATCAGGAACCCGGCCGCGCCGAGCAAATAGAGGATGACGAGATCGGTCGGCGACTGAGAAATACCGTAGGTGCCGACCGTGGCGAACACCAGGATGCCGGCATAGAGCTGCGGCGCCGGGATTTTCAGCAGCCGCACCCACAACCCGATCAGCGGCAGGTTGAGGATGACGAGAATGATGTTGGCGATGAACAGGCTGGCGATCAGCCCCCAGACCAGATTGGCCTGCGTCATGAACAGCATCGGCCCGGGATTGATGCCATAGCTTTGGAAGGCCGACAGCATGATCGCGGCCGTCGCCGAGGTCGGCAACCCAAGCGTCAACATCGGCACCAGCACGCCGGCGGCCGATGCGTTGTTGGCGGATTCCGGCCCGGCAACGCCTTCGATGGCGCCGACCGTGCCGAACTCCTCCTTGTGTTTGGAGAGCTTTTTCTCGATTGCATAGGAGAGAAAGGTCGGGATTTCGGCGCCGCCGGCCGGCAGCGCGCCGATCGGGAAGCCGAGCAGGGCGCCGCGCAGCCAAGCCTTCCACGAGCGTGCCCATTCGGCCGCCGTCATGTAGAGCGAGCCCTTCAGCGGCACGATCTCGTCCTTGCCGGCATAGCGGCGCGAGGCCATGTAGAACGTCTCGCCGACCGCAAAGAGGCCGACCGCGACGACGATCACGTCGACGCCATCGAGCAATTGGCTCATGCCGAAGGTGAAGCGCGGTTGCCCGGTCTGCAGGTCGACGCCGATCATGCCGATGACGAAACCGATGAACAGGCTGGTCAGGCCACGCACCGACGACGAGCCGAGCACCGCCGAAACCGTGATGAAGGCCAGCACCATCAGCGAGAAATATTCGGCCGGGCCGAAGGACAGCGCGAATTTGACGACGACCGGGGCCAGGAAGGCGACCCCCAGCGTGCCGAGTGTGCCGGCGACAAAGGAGCCGATCGCCGAGGTGGCAAGTGCAGCGCCGCCGCGGCCGGAACGGGCCATCCTGTTGCCTTCCAGCGCAGTGACGATGGTCGCGCTTTCACCCGGAGTGTTGAGCAGGATCGATGTCGTCGAACCGCCATACATGGCGCCGTAATAGATGCCGGCAAACAGGATGAAGGACGCTTCCGGCGCCACCTGGTAGGTGATCGGCAAAAGCAGGGCGATGGTCAGCGCAGGTCCGAGGCCTGGCAGCACGCCGATCGCTGTCCCCAGTGTCGTGCCGAGCAGGCACCACATGAGATTGACCGGCGTAAAGGCGACCGAAAATCCGTGCGCGAGATGGCCAAGCGTTTCCATGGCTTCAGCCTCTCAACATACGGATAATGGAATCGATGCCCGTGTTCAGCTGGTTCTCGATGAAGCCGGCGCCGATGTTGACGCCGAGCGCCCTGGCGAAGCCGAAATAGGCGGCAAGCGCCAGGATCAGGCCAAGCAGCACGTCACGCAGCGGATGTCTGCTGCCGAATCCGTGGCAGATGAGAACGAACATGATCACCGAGGCTGCGGTGAACCCAAGCGGCTGGATCAGAACAAGATTCGTGACCAGTCCGACGGCGACGATGCCCATCGCCTTCCAGTCGGTCGGGGTTTCCTTTTCTTCCTCCGGCTGCCAGCCGCCCCGCAGAGCGGCGACGATCAGCAGCAGGGAAAGGACCGTCATGCCGACCATGGTGATGTAGGGGAAGACGGTCGGGCCGACCTTGGAGTAGAGCGGCGACACCGGAATCGACAGAGTCTGCCAGGCCACTGCGCCGGCGCAGGCAAGAAGCCCGATGCCGATCAGCAATTCGGGCACGGCAAGGCGCGGCCGCGCCGCCTGCTGGTCGCTGGTGCTCATGATCGTCCTCCCTGGATAGCCGGTCTCCCACGGCCGACCTCATCGCAGTTTCACTCGCGCCGGATCGTATGTCCATGCGGCTGGCGAACATCGGAAAGGGGCAGTGCAGACCGCCCCTCTCCGGGGACATCAGGCAAGGCCGAGGTCCTTGAGGATGGCTGCGATCCTAGCCGTGTCTTCGGTGAGAAATTTCGCATAGTCGTCGCCGGTGAGCAGGATCTGCGTCCAGTTGCGGTTTTTGCATTCGGTGGTCCAGGCTTCGCTTTTGGCCATCGTCTCGACCAGCGTGATCATCGCCGCCTTGTCGGCGTCGGAAACGCCCGGCGGTGCGAAGACGCCGCGCCAGTTGAACAGTTCAACATCGATGCCGGATTCCTTCATCGTCGGTGCGTCGATGCCTTCCTGGCGCTTGTCCGCGGAAATGGCGAGCAGCCGAAGCGCGCCTGCCTTGACCTGTTCGGAGAACTCGCCATAGCCGGAGATGCCGGCCGCGACCTGGTTGCCGAGAAGCGCTGACAATGCCTCGCCGCCGCCGGCGAACGGCACGTAGGAGAGGTTGGCTGCCGGAACACCGGCCGTCTTGGCGATAAGGCCGAACAATATGTGGTCCGAACCGCCGGCCGAACCGCCTGCCACCGGCACTTTGGTCGGATCGGCCTTGAGGGCGGCGACGAAATCCGCTGCTGTCTTGAACGGCGAGGCCGCCGGCACCACCAGCGCCTCGAATTCGCCGGTGAGGCGGGCGATCGGCGTGACCTCGGTGAGATTGTTGGCCGATTTGTTGGCGATGATAGCGCCAACCATGACCATGCCGGCAACCATCAGCGAATTGCCCTTGCCGTTCCACTGGCTGATGAATTGCGGCAGGCCGACTGTGCCGCCGGCGCCGCCGACATTGGTGATCTGCGAACCGGAGATCAGCTTCTCACTGCGCAGCACCTGGTCCATCGTGCGCGCCGTCTGGTCCCAGCCGCCGCCGGGCGCTGCCGGCACAAAGATCTGGATCTGCGGTGCGTCCTGCGCGAAAGCGGGCGAGAGATGCAACGCTGCGAAACCGGCGGCGCCGGCAGCGGCGGTGCTCGTTAAAAATCTGCGTCTGTTCAGCATGGGATTCCTCCAATCACGACACCTCCTCCGGTGCCTGCCAGCAACGTAGCCTGAATTCAGACCCGCTCGACAAAAATTCATGCAGTCTTTGCATCGTTCTGTCAACCGGAATGGCATTCTGCTGGACAGAACTGTCCGGATGCGGCACAATTGTTCCGATCGGCCCTTCTGTCCAACTGGGAACGGAACGACGTGGTCAAGCGGATAACCGTAACACAAACCAAGCCTGCGTCGACCAACGGCGTTGCCGCGCTCGACCGAGCGATCGCCATCCTCGATGCTTTCGCTGCTGCCGACCGTTCGCTCAGCCTGGCCGAAATCGCGGCGCGCACCGGCCTCTACAAGAGCACGATCCTGAGGCTGGCGAACTCGTTGCTGGGCGGGCAATTGCTGGAGCGTCTCGACGACGGCCGCTACCGTGTCGGCCCTGCCACCTTTCGGCTGGGCGCCCTATACCAGCGTTCGGTGGTGGCGATCGACATCCTGCTGCCGATCATGCGCGATCTGGCCGAGCGAAGCTGGGAAAGCGTCGCCTTCTATGTCCGTTCGGGCGACGTGCGCACCTGTCTTTACCGCGTCGAGTCCAAGCATCCCATCCGCTACACCATCCGGGAAGGCGACGTGCTGCCCCTGCTGGCCGGCACAGGCGGCCGCGTGCTTGCGGCGTTTTCCGGTCAGCAGGGCGAACCATACGAGACGATCCGCAAAACCTACCATTGTTTGTCGGTCGGCGATCGCGACCCCGAGACGGCGGGCGTCTCGGCACCAGTGTTCGGGCCGGGGCACACCCTGCTCGGTGCGTTGACGCTGTCCGGCCCGAGCACGCGCGTCGACGCGGCCTTTCTACAGCGCATGAAAAATCCGCTGATCGAGGCGGCCGCGCGCGCCACCCGCGCTTTCGGCGAAGACGCCTCGATGCTAGAACAGGCGGCCCTAAAGGCCGAAGCGGAAGGCCCGGTGCTGAAGCGGCAGGCCTAGAAAGCCTCGATTCGGCCCGATCAGAACCACCGGATGACAGGCCGCAACCGCTAGGGCTGCCGTTCCAGCAGGATCGTCGCATCGTGGTGATAGGTGGTCCGCAACACTTCGCTGTAGCCGCATTTGGCCGCGACGCTCAGCGAAGCGGTGTTTTCCGGATCGATGATGCAGACCGTCCTTGCGCGCCCGAATGCCTCGTCGCCCCAGGCGAGAGCCCGTCCGACGACTTCGCTGGCGAACCCTTGGCCATGTGCGCTCGGGGCCAGCGCCCAACCGGCTTCCGGAACGCCTTCGATCGACGGCACCATGTCGCGCTTCAGATCGTGGAAACCGGCCTCGCCGATGAAACGGCCGGATGCCTTGTCCTCGATCGCCCAGAAGCCGTAGCCCAGCAGCGACCACAGGCCGGCATGACGCAGGAAGCGCATCCAGCTTTCCTCGCGCGTGCGCGGCTTGCCGCCGATGAAGCGGGTGACGTCCGGATCGGCCCACATGGCAACATAGGCATCGAAATCATCGAGCTGGTGTGGCCGCAAGATGGTTCGCTTCGTCTCGATGACCGGTGCACTGGCTGCTCCTGGAATTCCCATAACTCTGCCTCGCGGCGCACGATCGCCGAAAAACCGCCTCCGAAACGATCATGCGCAAATTCAAAGTGTTTCTTTGCCGGTGCCTCATGCATGTCGCCCAAATGTCCAACAAGAGCCAGGACAGGGCAGATCATCTTCCAGCGCGAGAAACGAGGTCGAGGCGCTTCGACCGCGGGAAACTGTGACCCGACAAGCGCGATTTCAGCCGCGCCACGGCATGTTCATGTAGACGCCGCCACGCTTCAATTCGTCCAGCATCTGGTCGAGCCGCTTGTGTCTTGTCTCGGGGCGTTTGGCACGAGCGATCCAGCCGAGATAGTCGTTCTTCTGATAATCCGGTCTGTCATCATAGGCCGCCATCAAACCCTGCTTTGTCAAAGCGGTTCGGATGTCGTCCGGCATCGGGTTCAAGGCGCGTTTCAGTCTGGTTATGTCAAATTTAGGCTGTCGGGATTTGGCGTCAACGTAGTCGCGAACTCCAGCTCCGGCATGGGAATCTTGCCGAACGATGCTACCCTTCGCATGAACTGATTCAGCGTCCGCTGTGCCGTCCGACGGAGGGAAAAGGGCATGGATACCACCGATTTTCTGCTTGCCATCGTTCATCATCTGCTGGTGTTTTCACTGGCCGGCATCATCGGCGCCGAATTTGTCCTGATCCGCGGCGATCTGCCCGCCGCGACGCTTCGGCGGCTTGTCGGCATCGATCGCCATTACGGCATCATCGCCATGCTGATCATCGTTGTCGGCATCGGACGCGTCATCTACGGCCTGAAAGGTTGGGAATTCTACGTCTACAACTGGGTATTCTGGGCAAAGATGGCGGCCTTCGTCACCGTCGGGCTGCTGTCGATCATCCCGACGGTCCGCTTTGCGTCCTGGAGCAGGCGGGCCTCGGCCAGCCCCGGCTTTCAAGTGCCGGCGGCACAACTTGCATCCGTTCGAACTTATGTCCGCGCCGAAGCCTCGATCTTCCTGCTGATCCCGGTCTTCGCCGCGGCGATGGCGCGCGGCTACGGCTACTGAATCTCGCTTAAGGGTTCGAGCGGCGCAATTTCGACCAGCGGCGCCGGAACATCATTCGTCTTCTCCTCGGCCTTGCAGATGTCGGCGATGACACAGATCGGGCAATCCGGTTTGCGCGCTTTGCAGACATAGCGGCCATGCAGGATCAGCCAGTGATGCGCATGGCGCATGTATTCGTCCGGAATGATCCTCAACAGCCCCTGCTCGACCTGTTCCGGCGTCTTGCCGGGCGCCAGCCGCAGCCGGTTGCCGATGCGAAAGATATGCGTGTCGACCGCCATCGTGTGCTGGCCGAAGGCCATGTTGAGCACGACATTGGCGGTCTTGCGCCCGACGCCCGGCAGCTTGACCAGTTGGTCGCGGTCGTCGGGCACTTCGCCGCCATAGCAGCGGATCAGCGCCTCCGACAGCGCGATGACGTTCTTGGCCTTGTTGCGCCAGAGCCCAACGGTGCGGATATAGTCGCCGACCTTGGCTTCGCCGAGAGCCAGCATCTTTTGCGGCGTGTCGGCGACCTTGAACAGCGCCCGCGTCGCCTTGTTGACGCCGACATCGGTCGCCTGTGCCGAAAGCACCACCGCCACCAGCA
This sequence comes from Mesorhizobium sp. WSM4837, assembly GCF_055811435.1. NCBI lineage: Bacteria > Pseudomonadati > Pseudomonadota > Alphaproteobacteria > Hyphomicrobiales > Phyllobacteriaceae > Mesorhizobium > Mesorhizobium sp. WSM4837. Next base: position 71,345 of record NZ_JBVVQE010000007.1, on the reverse strand, counting down.
GCGTGAAGGCGTTGACATGTTCGAGCTCGCCCTTCGGCTCGGGCCGCTGAACGGAAAAGCGTCGGAAAATCTCGTGCACTTCGGCCGGGCCGTAGAGCGAATGGGACCGCAGAGGCCGGGCACGCGGTTTGGCGTTCGCGCTATCGCGTCGGCCGGGGAGCAGTTCATTTTTGGGTGTAGAGGAATTTTTGGACTTGGGGCTCGTCATCCCCTTCCTATAATATCCCGGCATGAGCGACACAAACGCCTCATTTCAGGCCGACGAGCCATTCTTCCAGGCGTTGCTGATACCGCATCGCTCGCTGGGCAAAACCGGCTTTGCCATCCTGATGGGCGCTCTGCTGTTCGGCTCGTTGGTCACCGGAGCGTTTTTCCTGTCGCGCGGCGCCTGGCCGGTGTTCGGCTTCCTGGGTCTCGACGTCATCGCCGTCTACATCGCCTTTCGCGCCAATTATCGTGCCGCCCGCGCCCGTGAGGAGGTGTCGGTCTCGCGCACCAGCCTCGACATCCGCAAGACCGCGCCATCAGGCAAATCGGAAGCCCATCGCTTCAATCCGTTCTGGGCGCGTTTTTCGGTCGCCCGCCACGCCGAAATCGGCATCACCAGGATGGCGGTGGAAGCACAAGGCCAGAATGTGCCGATCGGCGGCTTCCTTAATCCCGACGACCGCGAGAGCTTTGCGTCAGCCTTTTCGCGCGCCCTGGCGACCGCGAAAGCGCGCTGAATGTGAGCGAACCGCCTCGTTCGCGAACCGGTTCTGCAATGCCTCATAAACCGGCAATCGGCCAAGAACGGTAATCGGCAGCGTTACTTCTCCCTGCTGGAATGCACCTTTTTGCCAGCCCTCGTCGGCTCCTTCCTCGAAGCCAGATCTATCTGGATGCACATGACGAGAAGGCAAGTTTCGGGTGGTGATCGGAGCCGCGAAGGACGATATTCACGATCAAGGAGATGGCCCGATGAACGCACAGACAGCTATTCTGAAGAAAGACATCACACCCGAAGGCGGTGACTACGAAGTTGTTCGGCGCGCGATCGAGAAGATCAGCCTTGACTATCGTGACCAGCCGTCGCTCGAGATATTGGCGGAGGAAGTCGGCGAGACACCGACCGGGTTGCAGAAGCTCTTCACCCGCTGGGCCGGCCTGTCGCCCAAGGCGTTTCTGCAGGCGGTCACGCTCGACCACGCGCGCAAACTGCTCGATTCCGGCATGCCGCTGCTCGAGGCTTCTTTCGAGGTCGGCATGTCGGGCCCCGGCCGGCTGCACGACCTTTTCGTCACCCACGAAGCGATGTCGCCGGGCGACTACAAGACGCGCGGCGCCGGGCTGACGATCCGCTACGGCTATCATATCTCGCCTTTCGGCATCGCCCTGATCATGGTCACAGACCGTGGGCTTGCCGGCCTCGCCTTCAGCGATGTCGGCGACGAGCGTGCGGCCTTCGCCGACATGTCCGGCCGCTGGCCGAACGCAACCTATGTCGAGGACATGGCCGCGACGGCGCCCTATGCGGCGCGCATCTTCGACCCGGCACTGTGGCGCGCCGACCAGCCGCTGCGCGTCGTCTTGATCGGCACCGACTTTCAGGTCCGCGTCTGGGAAGCCTTGCTGCGCATCCCGATGGGCAAGGCCTGCACCTATTCCTCGATCGCCGCCGGCATCGGCGCACCGAGCGCCAGCCGGGCGGTGGGCGCCGCGGTCGGCGCCAATCCGATGTCCTTCGTGGTGCCGTGTCACCGGGCTCTCGGCAAGTCCGGCGCGCTCACGGGCTACCACTGGGGCCTGACGCGCAAACGCGCCATCCTTGGCTGGGAAGCGGGACAGGTCGGATCCTGAAATCGCGCGCCAATTGTCGATGTCGGCGCCGACGACGCCTGGAGTTGCGCTGAGAAGCGCGTTCAGACCTGACGCGATTAGATCGCGCCGTCTGGCAAGCGGCGGCCTTACGGAGTAGCTTCCCGCAGTCAGCAGGGAGGCACCACTTGATCATCGTTGTCGGCTCGATCAACCTCGACCTTATCGCCAATGTCGACCGCTTGCCCGCACAGGGCGAGACGGTTCGGGGTTCTGGCTTCAGCACCGCACCCGGCGGCAAGGGCGCCAACCAGGCGCTGGCCGCCGCGCGCGCCGGCGCCAAGGTGCGCATGGTCGGCGCGGTCGGCAAGGACAATTTCGCCAACGAAGCGCTGGCGCTGTTGCGGGACGGCAAGATCGACCTGTCCGGTGTCGGTGAAACCTTCGCTTCGACCGGCACGGCATTGATCATGGTCGCCGACGACGGTGAGAACATCATTGCCGTGGTGCCGGGCGCCAATGATTCGGTCGTCACAGGCGACCTCTCCAAGGCTTTCATGAAGAAGGGCGATGTCGTGCTCCTGCAGCAGGAGATTCCGCTGCAGACTGTCGATGCAGCACTGGACGCGGCACGGGCGGCAGGCGCGGTTACCGTGCTCAACACGGCACCGTTCCGCGCAGAGGCGGCCGCCTTCCTCGGCAAGGCCGACTATGTCGTCGCCAACGAAACCGAATTCGACCTCTATGGCGAGGCGCTGTCGCTGAGCGGCCGCGATCGCCCGGCGCGGATGCGCGATTTCGCGGGGACGACCGGTCGCACAATAGTCGTCACGCTCGGCGGTGACGGCGTTCTGGCCGCCACGCCAGCCGATCTCCTGATGGTTCCGGCGTTGAACATCACTCCGGTCGATACGGTCGGCGCCGGCGACACGTTCTGCGGCTATTTCGCCGCCGGGCTGTCATCGGGCCTGCCGCTCGACCAGGCGCTCGCCCGTGCTGCAGCCGCTGGTTCGCTCGCTTGCCTGAAGCCCGGCGCCCAGCCGGCGATCCCACTAGCGAAGGACGTCGAGGCGGCGCTCCAAAACACGCCAGCCAGGTGAGAGCCATGCGTCCGGCCACAAAACACGCCGTGCCGCCTGCCGGCAATATCTGCCGCCTGTCCGCCGTGGATCTTGCCGAGGCGATCCGGCGCAGGCGGTTGTCGGTGCGCGAGGTGGTGACGGCATTCCTCGACCGGATCGACGCGGTAAACCCGCTGGTCAATGCCATCGTCTCGCTGCGCGACCGTGCCGACATCTTGCGCGAGGCCGACAGGGCAGACGCCCATCTGGCGCATGCAGGGCATGCCGGACCGCTGTTCGGCCTGCCGATCGCCATCAAGGATCTCGCGCAGACCAAGGGCCTCAGAACCAGCTTGGGCTCGCCGATCTTCGCCGATTTCGTCCCGCAGGAAGACGATTTCTTCGTCGAGCGCATCCGCAAGGCCGGCGCCATCATCATCGGCAAGACCAATGTTCCCGAATTCGGCCTGGGCTCCAATACCTACAACACCGTATTCGGCCCGACACGCAATGCTTTCGACCCGGCCTTGACCGCCGGCGGTTCGAGCGGCGGCGCGGCGGTCGCGCTGGCGCTCGACATGGTGCCTGTCGCCGACGGCAGCGACTTTGGCGGCTCGCTGCGCAACCCGGCCGCCTACAACAACGTCTATGGCTTCCGTCCGTCGCAGGGGCTTGTCCCGGCCGGCCCAGAGCTTGACGTCTTCCACGCCCAGATGGGCGTCGAAGGGCCGATGGGCCGCAGCGTGCGCGACATGGCGTTGCTGCTCGACGAGCAGGCTGGCTACGACCCTCGCGCGCCCCTCTCGCATCACAAGCAGGACTGCTTCCTGCAGGGACTGCAAACGCCGACGGCCGGCGGCCGCATCGCCTGGCTCGGCGATCTCGGTGGTCATCTGCCGGTCGAACCCGGCATCCCTGGTCTTTGCGAGGCCGCTCTCGGCCGGTTCGCCGCGGCATCCTTTCAGACCGAAGCGCTGGTGCCGGATGTCGATTTCGAAGCGCTGTGGCAGGCCTTCGTGACGCTGCGCCAGGCGAGCAGCGGTTGTGCGCTCAAGGCGCATTACGACGATCCCTTGAAACGCGCTCTTCTGAAGCCGGAGGCGGTGTGGGAGGTGGAACAGGCGCTGCAGCTCACGGCGCCGCAGATCCACGCCGCCACGGTGAGGCGCTCGTCCTGGCATCGAACGTTGCTGGCGCTCTTCGATCGCTTCGACCTGATTGCGCTGCCGACTGCGCAGGTTTTTCCCTTCGATGTCAGTACTCCTTGGCCCCGGGAGGTGGCCGGGCGTGCCATGGACAGCTATCACCGCTGGATGCAGGTTTCAGCACTCGCCACGCTGGGCGGCTGCCCGGCGGTCAACGTACCGGCCGGCTTCGATGGCAGCGGCAGGCCGATGGGCATGCAATTGATCGGGCGGCCGCGCGGCGACATGGCCGTGCTGAGAGCGGCGGCAGCCTACGAGACGACGCTGCCGTGGCTGGCTGGAGCCTAAAATAATCCAGGTCAAGGTTGCCGGCGACATCTCCTGCCGCTTGCAGCCGCGTTACTGTCATGCATTGATCGCGGTCAGCCGTGTCGCAAAGCCGCATACTGTTGAGGAAACCATGTCGCTGGAACTCTATGCCACCTATCTCGTCGCCTGCCTCGTCATCATCCTGGTACCCGGACCGACGGTCACGCTGATCATCGCCAACAGCATCCGCCATGGCTCTCGCGCCGGCCTCGCCAACGTCGCCGGCACACAGGCCGGACTGGCGATCATGATCGCCATTGTCGGCATCGGATTGACCTCGCTGATCGCGGGAATGGGCCATTGGTTCGAATGGGTCAGGCTGATCGGTGCCGCCTATCTGATCTGGATGGGTGTGCAGATGTTCCGCTCCAAGGGCAAGCTGAACGCCGACGGATCGGCGAAGACACCGCGCGGCGGCTTCTTCCTGCAGGGCCTGCTGGTGGCGATCAGCAATCCCAAGACGCTGGTGTTCTTCGGCGCCTTCTTTCCGCAGTTCATCGCCCCTGACGGCAACCATGGGTTGCAGATCGGCGTCATGGGCCTCACCGCCATGATCTTCGCCGCCGTATCGGATTCGACCTACGCGCTGGCCGCCGGCCGCGCCGGACGCCTGCTTTCGGCCGGCCGCGTCAAGCTGCTGTCGCGGATAAGCGGCAGTTTTCTGGTCGGCGGCGGCCTGTGGCTGGCATTTTCAAAGGCGAAGTGAGCGGCACTCCTTTCCTTCTCCCCCCGTGGGAGAAGGTGGCCGCCCACTGGTCTTGCCTCCGGCAAGCCCGAGGACAGGCTCCGCGGCCGGATGAGGGGTGTTCCAGCTCCAACAGCGCTCCGGCCAATACCCTCAACCGTCTCGGCGCTGCACGCAGATCCCCCGCCCGGGGCGAGTCACGGGCCTCGCCCGCCCTTCGGGCCACAAGGCCCCACGAGGGGAGAAGGAAGCGGCCCTAAAGCCGGCCCAGCCTTTCCAGCAGCAGCGCGAACAACGCATCGTGGTCGATGTCGCGCATCACCATGGCGTTGCTCGGCCGTTTGGTCACGCCCCACCAGTCGATCACGGTCATGCCCATGGTGAGTTCCGAGGCGGTTTCCACAGCGACGTTGCAGTTGCGGCCCCTGAACAGCTCGGGTTTCAGCAGATAGGCGATGACGCAAGGGTCATGCAGCGGACCGCCGTCGGTGCCGTATTTCTCTTCGTCGAATCGTTCGAAGAATTCCAGCATCTCCGCCGTGGCCGTGCCGACCCTGGTGCCGAGCTTGCGGTAGGCTTGGGTGCGCTTGGCGGTGGTCAGCGCCTTGTGGGTGACGTCGAGCGGCATCATGACGATCGGAATGCCGGATTTGAATACGACATCGGCGGCATGCGGGTCGACATAGATGTTGAATTCGGAGGTCGGGGTGACGTTGCCGCCTTCGAAGAAGCCGCCGCCCATCAGCACGATTTCCTTGATGCGCGGCGCAATGTTCGGCTCGCGGATCAGCGCCAGCGCTATGTTGGTGAGCGGGCCGAGTGCGCACAGGGTGATCGTGCCGCTCTCTTCCTTCATCAGCGTCTCGACGATGAAATCTACTGCGTACTGGGCCTGCAGCTCCATGGTTGGTTCGGGCAATTGCGGTCCGTTGAGCCCGGTCTCGCCGTGCACCTCCTCGGCGGTTACCAGTTCGCGCGCCAGCGGCCGGATGGCGCCGGCATAGACCTTGATGTCAGGCCGGCCGGCCAGCTCGCAGATCTTGCGTGCATTCTTTTCGGTGAGTCTCAGCGGCACGTTGCCGGCGACGGCGGTCATGCCGACGATCTCCAGCTCGGCGCTGCCGAGCGCCAGCAATATGGCGACGGCATCATCCTGGCCGGGATCCGTGTCGATGATGATCTTGCGGGATTGGGGCATTTCAATTCCTTGTTTAGGGAGTCTTTTTGGGCGGGGCTTTTGACGGCTTGAACTCGACCGCCGGGCGGACCATATCAAGACCATCGGGAAAAATGCCATCCGGGTTTTTCCGCTTTATGTCGCTCTTGAGAGGACAGTGTAACATGAGTCGAATGACGCCTTTTTCCAGCCCGCTTCTCCTGGGTTTCGACGCCATGGAAAAGACCCTGGAGCGTCTGGCGAAGTCAGGTGACAGCTACCCTCCCTACAACATCGAGCGCCTCAGCGGTGCCGACGGCAAGGCCGAAAGGCTACGTATCACACTCGCTGTCGCCGGTTTCGCCGAAAACGATCTCGATGTGACCACGGAGGAGAACCAGTTGGTCGTGCGCGGCCGTCAGAACGATGACACCGAGCGCGAATTTCTGCACCGCGGCATTGCCGCGCGGCAGTTCCAGCGCTGTTTCGTGCTGGCCGACGGCATGCGGGTGATCGCGGCGGAGCTGAAGAACGGTCTTTTGTCGATCGATCTCGATCGGCCCGAGTCCGAACGGCTGGTACGGAAAATAAACATATCGGTGAAAGACTGATTTTTACCGATTGCTCTCATGCGAGGCGGCCTTGAACGGGGTCCTCGCAGCACGGAGGCTTAAATGACCAGAACTGACGAAAACCTTATCATGACCAGCGGCGAGTTCGCCCATCTCGGCGAAGGCTCGGTCGCCTATCTCAGGAAAATCTCGAGCGACGATCTGCGCGGCCGTTTCCCGGGCCTCGGCGAAATCGCGCCCGGGCTGGAACTGTGGGCCCTGTTTGCCGCCAACGGCCAGCCGATCCTGCTTTCCGACGCTCGCGAGCGGGCGCTGGCCGGCGCCCTGGAAAACGACCTGACCCCCGTCGCGATCCACTAAGTCGCGATCCACTAACAAGACGGCGCAGCGATCTGGTTAGAACGGACAGGGCCGCTCGCGGCGGCCCTTTAACCGAACTGATCGAAAACACTCAGGCCGCGTGCGAGGCTTGTGTATCCGATAAAAGCGCATGGATCGCGGCGGCGTCGCGGGTGCCCCTGATCTTGGCCACCGTGTCGGCGTCGCGCAGCACCCGCGCAATGCGCGACAGCGCCTTGAGATGGTCGGCGCCGGCGCCTTCGGGCGCCAAAAGCAGGAACACCAGATCGACCGGCTGGTCGTCCAGCGCCTCGAAATCGACCGGCGTCTCCAGCCGGGCGAAAACCCCGGCGATCCGCTTCACCCCGGCCAGCTTGCCATGCGGAATGGCAATGCCGTTGCCGACACCGGTCGAGCCCAGCCGTTCACGCTGCAGGATGGTGTCGAACACCTCCCGTTCCGGAATGCCGGCAATCGCCGCCGCCCTTTCGGACAGCATTTGCAGCAGTTGCTTCTTGGAGTTCGCCTTCAACGCCGGCAAGATTGCCGGAACGTTGATAAGATCGCTCAGGTCCATACTTGAAATCCCTTGTTCGCCTGCCGTCGCCAGCCCTCACTCTCGCGTGCGGCTGGTGCCTTATCCCAGTGCGGCCTTGGCCGTCAGCCCAGTGCGGCCTTGGCCGTTAGCCCTGCGCGACCTTGGTCGTAGACGGGTCGATCCAGCCGATGTTTCCGTCCGGCCGACGATAGACGATATTGAGATGCTCGTTTCCGGCGTTGCGGAAGACGAGGACCGGGCTGTCCTTGGTGTCGAGTTCGATCACGGCTGACGCCACCGACATGGTCCGCAGCGTCATGGTTGATTCGGCGACGATGGCTGGCGCGAAATTCTCCGGCATTTCCTCGTCATCGTCGGCAAGCGGCGCCATCACCGTATAGGCGACGTCGGTGGGTTCGCCATTGGCGTTGCCTGAATTATGCGACTTCAGCCGACGCTTGTAGCGGCGAAGGCGGGTCTCGAGGCGATCCGCCGCCGCCTCGAAAGCGAGCGTCGGGTCCTGCGCTTCACCGGTCGCCTGCAGCGAAGCGCCGGAATCCAGCCGGATCATGCAATCGGCCGTGTAGCGCGATCCCGATTTGACGACTACAATTTGCCCAGAAAAGCCCCGATCGAAATATTTCCCGATCACCTCTCCGACACGGTCGTTGATGCGCGTACGGAACGCATCGCCGATATCCATGTGTTTTCCTGATATGCGCAGCGTCATCTGAATACTGACCTTCCTTGCTCAGGCTTCAAACTGTCCCGAGTTTATACCCGTGGTCTGAGCGCACAAGCTTTGCGGCGTCACTTGCGCCGATTTTAAATCCGAACTTTTCCGATTGATCACAAGCCGCCTTCTTGACCGTCCCGTGGCCAACGTCGTGACGGACCATCCGCATGCGGGCAGTAGCCCGTCCCATGCGGGCGGGCTTCTAGCCACTTCATTGCGGCTTGTCAATGAAGTGCGAAAGCTGTCGAAAATTCAGTCAGAGATCAGCGTCCGGCGCTGGCCAAAGCGCGTTTTTCACGCCGCCGCTGCACCGACGAGGGAATATTCATGCCCTCCCGATACTTGGCGACCGTGCGCCTGGCGATATCGACGCCGCTTTCCCGCAACATATCCACAATCGCGTCGTCGGAAAGCACGTCGGCAGGTTTCTCCTCGTCGATCAACTGCTTGATGCGGTCGCGCACCGCTTCAGACGAATGCGCGTCACCGCCACCCGACGAAGCGATCGAGGCGGTGAAGAAATAGCGCAGTTCGAACACGCCGCGCGGCGTCAGCATGTATTTGTTGGCGGTGACCCGGCTGACGGTCGATTCGTGCATGCCGATGGCGTCGGCCACCGTGCGCAGGTTGAGCGGCCTCAGGTGACGCACGCCATGGACGAGGAAGGCGTCCTGCTGGCGCACGATTTCTGAGGCAACCTTGAGGATAGTCTTCGCCCGCTGATCGAGGCTGCGCGTCAGCCAATTGGCGTTTTGCAGGCACTCCGCCAGGAAGTCCTTTTCCGTCTGATTTTTCGCATGCGGCGAAACCCGAGCGAAATAGATATGGTCGACCAGCACGCGCGGCAGCGTTTCGGGGTTGAGTTCGATCACCCAGCTCCCGTCATTGGCCGCACGCACTTCGACATCGGCGATGATCGCGTCGCTGGCGCCGCCCGAAAACGCCATCCCCGGGCGCGGATCGAGCGCACGTATCTCGGCCAGCATGTCGAGCAGATCCTCCTCATCGACCCCACAAATCCGTTTGAGGGTCTGGAAATCGCGCCGGGCCAGGAGTTCGAGATTGGCAATCAAAGCCTTCATCGCAGGGTCGAGACGGTCGCGGACGGCAAGCTGCAGCGACAGGCATTCGGCAAGGTCGCGGGCAAAGAGGCCGGTGGGCTCGAATGTCTGGCAGACCGCGAGCGCATTTGCCACCGCTGCTCTGTCGGTGCCGAGACGGGTGGCGATCTCAGCCATGTCGGCGCGCATGTAGCCGGCCTCGTCGAGGCCATCGGCCAGTTCGCTGGCGATCAGGCGTGCTGCCGGGTCGGCGAAGGCAAGCGCGACCTGCTCGGCGACATGCTCGCGCAAAGTGATGGCTCCGGCCGCCATGTCTCCGACGTCAAAACCGTCGGAAGAGGATGCGGAACCGTTGCCGGATGCCGATTTCCACTGGGCCGTCAGGTCGGGACCGAGCCGCTCGCTGGTGCCGGGGTCGTCGGGAAACAGGTTTTCCAGCGAAGTATCGAGCTTTTCCGAGATCGCCTCGGCGCTCCACGCCGTTTCCTTCTCGAACCAGTCGCCGGCGGTGACCGTTTCCAGCGCGGCATCGATCTTCTGCGCCTGGTCGCTGACGGCATCGTCTTGCGGCTCGGCGCGCTCGAGCAAAGGATTGCGCTCGATCTCGTCGTCGATGAAGCGTTCCAGCTCGATATGGGTGAACTGCAGCAGCCGTATCGACTGCATGAGTTGCGGCGTCATCACCAGCGACTGGGACTGTCGTAGCTGTAGTTTTGCCGCCAACGCCATGGTTCGGTTTCAAACGCCCTGTCTACGCATCCGGACTGCCGGAAGGAGTTCGGCATAGAAACTGGCCCGGCTTTTGCTTGTCAAGGCGACGGCGATCAAAACTCGCCTGTCCGTGCGTATTCCGACGAGAAATCGAAGAAAAAGCTCTGCCTCGCGTCAAAAACCGCGTCTGGACAGAAATTTTCACGCTTAGAGTGTAAACCCCTCGCCGAGATAAAGCCGCCGCACATCCGGGTTTGCGACCACTTCGTCGGCCCGGCCATGGGTCAACACCTGGCCGGCATGGATGATGTAGGCGCGGTCGATCAGGCCGAGCGTCTCGCGGACATTGTGATCGGTGATGAGCACGCCGATGCCGCGCGCCGTCAGATGGCGCACGAGTTGCTGGATGTCGGCGACGGCGATCGGATCGATGCCGGCGAAAGGCTCGTCGAGCAGCATGTATGCGGGGCGGGTCGCCAAGGCGCGCGCGATTTCAAGGCGCCGCCGCTCGCCGCCGGAAAGCGACAGCGACGGGGCCTTGCGCAGATGGCTGATGTGAAACTCCTCGAGCAGTTCGTCGAGAATGCGTTCGCGCTCCTTGCGGCTCTTCTCGACCACTTCGAGCACGGCACGGATGTTTTGCTCGACGCTCAAGCCGCGAAAGATCGACGCCTCCTGCGGAAGGTAGCCGATGCCAAGGCGGGCGCGGCGGTACATCGGCATAGAGGTGACATCGAAGCCGTCGATTTCGATCGTGCCTTCGTCGACCGGCACCAGGCCGGTGACCATGTAGAAGCAGGTGGTCTTGCCGGCGCCGTTGGGGCCGAGCAGCCCGACCGCCTCACCGGCGCGCACGCCGATCGTCACGCCACTGACGACTTTGCGGCCCTTGTAGCTTTTGGTCAGCCCTTTGGCGATCAGGGTTCCCTTGAATTTTACCTGATCGAGGTTAACCGCGGCCGGTGCCGCAAGTTTGCTGGCGGCGCGTCCTGGAAGACGCGCCAACAGCGATGCTACGTCGACCATCAGGGGTTCGCCGCTCCCGACTTCGGCGGCGTGATCGACATCATGACGCGTCCGCCGCCGCAGGGGTCGACCTGGGCCAGACCGCTCTTCATCTGCACGGTCAGCTTGCAGCCGACCAGTACATTGTCGCCTTGCGAGAGCACGACTTTGCTGCCTGAAAGCACCAGCACTTCCGTCTTCATGTCGAAGGTGCCGCTGTCGCCCGTGGCGACCTGGTCGTCCGATTTGATATAGACCTTATTGGCGACCTCCAGACGGTCGATGTCGGCCGAGCCGGTCATCGCGGCACCCGAGGCCTGCTCACCCTTGGCGGCAGCGTCCGGGTCCTTGACGTAATAGACCGTCATCTTGCCGGCCTTGAGCAAGGTCGGACCCTGGACGACGTTTACATTGCCGGTGAACACGGCGACGCTGTCCGCCTGGCGGACCTCGAGCTTGTCGCTTTCGATCTGGATGGGCTTGTCGCCGGACAGTTTGAGGCCCGACAGCTGGCTGGTGGTCCTGGACTGCGCCAGAGCCGGCGCCACCGCCAAAGCCAGCCCCAGGGCGGCCAGCCCTACGGCCGGCAACGCCGAAGCCGCGGCCACGAGCCGTGTCGAACTACTGAACCGCATTGGATTCTCCGCTCATTGCCTCTGCCGCCTTCAAGCTGGCGGGATCGATGTTGACACGCACTCTGTTCTCGAAAACCACGATCTTGCCGTTGTCCTGGACAGACATCGAATCCGCGGTAATCCGCGACCCGCCACGGCTGACGTCGACTGGATCGTTCGTCTTCATAGTGCCTTTGCCCATGTCGAGAAAGACCGATTTGAACTTTGCCGCCAGGCCATCTGTGGTGGTTATGGTGACATCGCTGGTCAGGCTCATGGTGTTGCCATCGCGATTGAAGCTACCGTGCGGGGCATTGATGGCCGCCACATTGTCGGTTGATATCGGCAGCTTGGCGTCGATGCCTTCCAGATTGATGATACCTTGCTGGCTCACGTCCTGTATGGCGCGCAAAGCCGTCATGGAATAGGGCAGTTTCTGCTTGGTGAACCCGTTGAGCTTGGGGTTGGCCATCACCAGCTTGCCATTGGCGAACGCGCTGGCGTCGGCCTGGACCTGGATTGAGCCAGGTGCCATGAGATAGGAATAGACCGGGACGGCGACCGCGATCGCGGCAGCGGCCAGCGGCACCGCCAGCTTCAAGATACGCACGCGGCGCGAATGGCGCTGGGCGATGCCGAAGGCGTCGACTCGCGCCGGGCCTACGTCCGGGGAAGCCAACTCCGTCTCGGTGTTGGTCGGTTCGATCGGTCGCGCTAACATAACTGCTTTCTTCTAAGCCCCTGCCGCCAAGCACCCCTATAGGTGGGATGCCGGCGCCCTCAAGCAAGCACAAGCGGAGGAAAACCGCAAAAGTGTGACGGTTGCTGTTGCACAAACGAAAATGAAACCGGCACAACTTGCACGTCATACCAGATACGGGCGGACAGCGTTAGGGGCTGTGGATTGGTCTTTTATGTTCTCTCGAAACGCCGGCTCGCCAACGTCGAGACCTTGTCTTTGGCGCAAGCTCGTCAGGAATCGGTAGCCGGGCGCGGGCGGTTGCTTTAAAAGCATCTGCTCCCCACCGACTATGAGGCTGACCATGGTACTGAGAGCCGACGACCTGATCGACCGCCGCCGATTGCGCCGCAAGCTGACATTCTGGCGCGTTGCAGCGCTTGTCGTCGCAGCAGCCGGGCTGATTGCCTTTTCGACCTGGATTTACGGCGATGACTTCACTGGCGCGGCGGTCGACCATATCGCCAAGGTCAAGATCGAGGGCACCATCACCGAAGACGACGACCTGATCAAGCAACTGGACGCCATCCGTCAATCCTCGAGGGTGAAAGCTGTAATCCTGTCGATCGATTCACCTGGCGGCACCACCGTCGGCGGCGAATCGATCTACGAGGCAGTGCGCGAGTTGGCCGCCGAGAAGCCGGTGGTGGCCCAGGTCGGCACGCTGGCCGCATCGGCGGGCTATATGATCGCCACCGCGACCGATCATATCGTCGCGCGCAAATCGTCTATTGTCGGCTCGATAGGCGTGCTGATCCAGTATCCGGACGTCAGCGGCCTTATGAACAAACTCGGCGTCAAGCTCGAGGAAGTGAAATCGTCGCCGTTGAAAGCTTCGCCGTCGCCTTTCAAGCCGACCAATGACGACGAGCGCACCATGGTCCGCAAGCTCATTCTCGACAGCTACGACTGGTTCGTCGGCATCGTCGCCGAACGCCGCAAGATGACCAAACCGGAGGCGCTGGCGCTGGCCGACGGATCGATCTTCACCGGCCGGCAGGCCGTTGCCAACAAATTGGTCGACGCGGTCGGCGGCGAGACCGAAGCGATCGACTGGCTCGCAACCAAGGGCATCGACGCCAAGCTCAAGGTGGTGGAGTGGAAGGACGCGGAAAGCGGCGGTTTCCTGTTCTCGAAGGCGATGGCGCGAACCATCGGCAGTGCGCTCGGCCTGCCCGACTATGGCGGCGACATCATTCACGAACTTGGTGCCGATCGCTTGTTTCTTGACGGTCTGGTTTCCGTCTGGCACCCTTGAGACGAGTGAAAAAGCAAATAAAATCATCCTCATAATTTGACCGCAGTGTTTTCACGGGGAGCCCTCTCATGATCAAATCCGAACTTGTGCAGATCATCGCCACACGCAACCCGCACCTTTTCCTGCGTGACGTCGAAAACATTGTCGGCGCGATTTTCGACGAGATCACCGACGCGCTTGCCGAAGGCAACCGGGTCGAACTGCGCGGTTTCGGCGCTTTCTCGGTGAAAAACCGCCCCGCCCGCACCGGCCGCAATCCGCGTACCGGGGAATCCGTCGAGGTCGAGGAGAAATGGGTGCCGTTCTTCAAGACCGGCAAGGAATTGCGTGAAAGGCTGAACAGCGGCAAATAAGCGCCGCGCGGGCTCATGCGCCATGCCGGCCTTTTCAGTAGGGCCGGCCTTTGGTAGAGCCCGCCTTCGACAGGAAATTCTATGTTCAATCGTTTCATGCTCATCGTGGTCTTCGTGCCGCTGGCCGTCATTCTGATTGCGCTGGCGGTCGCCAACCGCGATCCGGTTGCCTTCACCCTGGACCCATTCAACCCCGGCAATCCGGCGCTGACGATGACGCTGCCGCTTTTCATCTTCCTGTTCCTGGCCCTCGCCATCGGCATGATCGTCGGTAGCCTGGCGACCTGGATCAAGCAGGGCCGCTATCGCAAGCTGGCGCGCCAGCGCGGCGTCGAGGCCGAGAACTTGCGCCAGGCGGTCAGCCGGGCACCGGCCGCGCAACAAGGCCCCTCCTTGCCGAAGCCGACGGGCTGAGCCGGAACCGCCGCGCGTCCTTTTTGGGCGCGCAAAGGACGCTGTACCATTTTTGATTGCGCATGATCTTTGCAGAAAATCGCTTCTGATTTCGCGGTCATTCGTCAGGCGTATTTCTCTCGACGGAGTTTCCCATGCTGAGTATTTCGGCGGCCGAGGTCGATCAGGCGCTGACCTTTCCCGGCCTGGTCGAAACGCTGCGCGCGGCTTTTCGCGATGGCGCAGTACAGCCGGTCAGGCACCACCATACGGTCGAACGGCCCGATGGCGCGGCCTCGACCCTGCTCCTGATGCCGGCCTGGACCGACTTCAATGCCGCCGGCTCGTCGGCAGGCGGCCATATCGGCGTCAAGATCGTCACCGTGTCGCCCGACAACAACGCCGTGGGCAAACCCGCGGTGATGGGGCTTTACCTCCTGCTCGACGGTGCGACCGGCGAACCTGAAGCCATGATCGACGGCCAGCGGCTGACGCAGTGGCGCACGGCCTGCGCCTCGGCGCTGGCAGCCTCCTATCTGGCCCGCGAGGACGCTTCGCGGCTGCTGGTGGTCGGCGCCGGCGCGCTGTCGCCGTTCCTCGCCAGGGCGCATTGCGCGGTGCGGCCGATCACCGTCATCCGCATCTGGAACCGCACGCCGGCCAATGCAGAAAAGGTTGCGGCGGAATTGCGCGCCGAGGGCTTTGCGGCCACCGCCGCGAGCGATCTCGACGCAGAACTCGGCCAGGCCGACATCGTTTCGTCGGCGACGATCACGACCACGCCGCTGATCAAGGGCGCGCTGTTGAAGCCGGGGACCCATGTCGATCTGGTCGGCGGCTTCACGCCGTCCATGCGCGAAAGCGACGACGATGCGATTGCGCGCGCCCGCGTCTACGTCGACACCCGGGCCGGCGCCACCAAGGAGGCGGGCGACATCGTCCAGCCACTGGCCTCGGGCGTGCTGGAGGCGCAAGCCATCGTCGCCGACCTGCATGAATTGGCACGCGACCAGAAGAAGGGCCGGCAGAGCCCCGGTGAGATCACGCTGTTCAAATCGGTCGGCGCAGCCCTCGAAGACCTCGCCGCCGGCATTGCGGTGTACAAGGCGAGCAGTAGGCAGTAGGCAGTAGGCAGTAGGGGAGCCGTACAAATCGAGCGGCTTCGTGCAAGCCATACTTTCCCTATTCACTTACTGCCTACTGCCTACTGCCTACTGCCTACTCCCTTACTCCCTTCCCTCCGGGAACGTCTCCGGCGTCACCCCGTTGTTCAGGCGTTATGGAGATACGCGGGTTCCTGTTGTTCTGGTCCATCTTGGCCGCCGTTGTCGCGGCGCTCAGCCTTGGACCATCCTTCGCCCATGTCCTGGAATCAGCTCCTCGGCTGACGAAATGGTCGCCTTCTCTCTGGCGCGAGACGACTGTCTTCAACGCCCAGTTCCAGCTGTTTGCCGTCATTGGCGCGCCACTGGACCTGGCCGCGATCGGCTGTCCGGGACTGCTCGCTTGGATGCTGCGCAATGACCGTCCAGCGTTCTGGTATGCGTTGGCCGCTGCCGTGATCTATGCGGTGTCTCTTGCGATGTGGTTTGCTCTCGTCAAGCCGGCGAACGATATTCTGGCCACCTGGGTGCCTGGGCCGATTCCGGAGAATTTCGAAGCGATCCGGCTGCGCTGGGAAACCGGCCATCTGATCGTCGCCGGCTTCAAGGCCGTCGGTTTCGTATCGCTGGTTGCCGCCCTGCTTTTCATCAAGCGCGGCTGACCGTTTCGGGAATGTCCAGCGACTGCGTTTATTGCGCCGGTGAATGTGCTGTGGCAGAAGCGGGCCACGTCGGCCCGGAGATGCGCTTCTTGAAACCTTTTCGCGACAAACGCCGCGACAGCCGCTCGCATCAGCCCGCAAAGGGCGGGGCGGAACCGCGCGGAACCGGCGCATCGGGCAACCGCACCGAGCCGATAGCCGCGCCGCGCGTCCTTTCCCGCCGCGACGGCGCCCTGCCCGCCGAACACCTGCCGCTGATCCTCGAAGTCGCGCCCAACGCCGACTACGCGTTGCTCGACAGCGGTGCCGGACAGAAGCTCGAGCAGTACGGCCCCTATCGCATCGTTCGGCCTGAAGGCCAGGCGATCTGGCAAAAAGCGTTGCCGGCCAAGGACTGGGACCGCGCCGACGCCATTTTCACCGGCGACACCGACGAGGAAGGCATCGGCCGCTGGCGTTTCCCCAGGACGCCGCTCGGCGAAACCTGGCCAATGAAGCATGACGGCATCGATTATCTCGGCCGCTTCACCTCGTTTCGCCATGTCGGCGTGTTCCCCGAGCAGGCCTCGCACTGGGATCACATGGCCGGGCTGATCGCGGCGGCGAAGCGGCCGGTCAAAGTGCTGAATCTGTTCGGCTATACCGGCCTTGCCTCGCTGGTGGCGGCGCGCGCCGGCGCCGAGGTCACCCATGTCGATGCTTCCAAGAAGGCGATCGGCTGGGCCAGGAAGAACCAGGAGATGGCGGGCCTGTCGCAAAAGCCGATCCGTTGGATCGTCGACGACGCCCTAAAATTCGCCGAGCGCGAGGAGCGCCGTGGCAGCCGTTACGACATCGTCCTGTTCGATCCGCCCGCCTATGGCCGTGGCCCCAGGGGCGAGGTCTGGCAATTGTTCGAGGATCTGCCTGCTCTGACCGACCTCTGCCGCTCGGTCCTGACGCCGAAGCCGCTCGCTGTCGTGCTGACCGCCTATTCGATCCGCGCTTCCTTCTTCGCCATCCATGCCTTGATGCGCGACACTTTTGCCGGCATGGGCGGCACGGTCGAATCCGGCGAACTGATTATCCGCGAGAAATCCGCCGGCCGGGCGCTGTCCACCTCGCTGTTTTCGCGCTGGGTGGCCTGAATGAGCGAGCGGCACGCCGGCGCGCCAGGGCAGGTGAAGGAAGTCACCAGCCTTGCCAATCCGTTGATCAAGGACATCAAGGCGCTCTCGCTGAAGAAATACCGCGACCAGCAGAACGCATTCATGGCCGAGGGGCTGAAGCTGGTCATCGACGCGCTCGACCTCGGGTGGTCGATCCGGACGCTGGTCTTCGCCAAAGCCGGACGCGGCAACGCGGCGGTCGAAAAGGTCGCGGCACGCACGGTTGCCGCCGGCGGCACCGTGCTCGAAGTTTCGGAAAAAGTGCTCGTCGCCATCACCCGCCGCGACAACCCGCAAATGGTGGTCGGCGTCTTTTCGCAAAAGTTCCTGCCGCTGAAGGACATCCGCGCTCAAGACGGCGATGTCTGGGTGGCGCTGGACCGCGTGCGCGATCCCGGCAATCTCGGTACCGTCATCCGCACCGTCGATGCCGTTGGCGCCAAGGGCATCATCCTGGTCGGCGAGACCACCGATCCTTTTTCCGTCGAGACCGTGCGCGCCACGATGGGTTCGATCTTCGCCGTGCCGGTCGCCAAGGCGACGCCGGAAGCCTTCCTTGCGTGGCGAAAAAGCTTTCCTGGCCTGGTTGCCGGCACACATCTGAAGAGTGCGGTCGATTACCGTTCGGTCGACTTTTCCAAAGGCCCGGTGCTGCTGATGATGGGCAACGAACAGCAGGGCCTGCCCGAAAGCCTGGCCGAAAGCTGCGACAGATTGCTGCGGATTCCACAGTCCGGTCGGGCCGATTCGCTCAATCTCGCGGTGGCCACCGGCATCATGCTGTTCGAGATCCGGCGCGGCGCGCTGAAACTTGCCCCGGAGGGCGCCTGACCGTGACATCCCGAATGGTGAAATCCCCAACGGCAAAATCCTGGTTGCCCTACGTCGTGCTGGTCGCCGCCGCGGTGACGCTCGACCAGTGGGTGAAATATCTGGTCGAGACCGGCCTCCCTTTTCAGGAAAAGGTCGATCTTGTCCCGTTCCTGGCATTGTATCGCACCTACAACACCGGCATCGCCTTCTCGATGTTTTCGTCCTTCGGTGACACCGGCCTGGTGGTCATCGCCGCTTTCGTCGTCGCTTTCGTGCTCTATCTCGCGGCCCGAACTCCGCCCGGCCACGTGCTTACCCGCATCGGCTTTGCGCTGATCGTCGGCGGCGCGCTCGGCAATCTGTTCGACCGCGTTACCTATGGTCACGTGATCGACTACATCCTGTTTCACACCCCAATATGGTCCTTCGCCATCTTCAACCTCGCCGACGCCTTCATCGCGGTCGGCGCGGTGGTGGTCGTCCTCGACGAACTCATTGGTTGGCGGCGTGAGGCCAAGCCCTCAAGCGATTGACCTGGCCTTCTGCCGCCATACAGTGTCCCATTCAAGAAGCCCGAGGAGAAGACATGCCCGAAACCTTCAAAGCCATCCTCGTTTCGCGCGACGCCGAGAAGAAGCAGTCGGTCGCGATCACCGACCTTACCGAAGCCGACCTAATGGAAGGCGACGTCACCGTCGCCGTCGAGGCGACGACGGTGAACTACAAGGACGGCCTCGCCATATCCGGCAAGGCGCCGGTGATCCGCCGCTGGCCGCTGGTGCCGGGCATTGATTTCGCCGGCACCGTGATCTCGTCCTCCCATGCTGACTGGCGCACGGGGGACAAGGTCATATTGAACGGCTGGGGCGTCGGCGAGACGCATTTTGGCGCCTATGCCGAGCGCGCCCGTGTCAAGGGCGACTGGCTGGTGCCGCTGCCCCAGGGCATGAGCCCGCATGATGCGATGGCGGTCGGCACGGCAGGTTACACAGCCATGCTTTGCGTTATCGCGCTGGAACGGCACGGCATCGTGCCGGAACGCGGCCCCGTCGTGGTGACGGGCGCGGCCGGCGGCGTCGGCTCGGTCGCGGTTTCGATTCTGTCCAGCCTCGGCTATCACGTCACCGCCTCGACCGGCCGCAGCGCTGAAAGTCCATACCTGACCGACCTGGGTGCTTCGGAAGTGATTTCGCGCGACGAGCTTGCCCAGCCGGCAAAGCCGCTCGCCAAGGAACGCTGGGCCGGCGGCGTCGACGCGGTCGGCAGTCACACCCTGGCCAACGTCCTTTCGATGACCTCCTATGGCGGCGCCGTCGCCGCCTGCGGCCTGGCCGGCGGCATGGATCTGCCGACGAGCGTCGCCCCGTTCATCCTGCGCGGCGTTTGTCTGCTCGGCATCGATTCGGTGATGGCGCCAAAAACGGTCCGCATGGAGGCGTGGCGCCGCATCGGCACGGACCTCGACCTCCAGAAGCTCGCCAAACTGTCCACGACCATTGGCTTCGATGGCATCATCGACGCCGCGCACGATATCGTCGAGGGCAAGGTCCGCGGTCGCGTGGTGGTGGACATGTGAGCTCTTCCTTCTCCGGTTTTTAATGCATGTCGAGCAAAAGTATGACCCAGGGTGTGCAGCGGTGAAGCGCCTCGCATGAGGCCGGCCAAACGCGACGCGCTTCAGGAGCGGAGAGGCAAAAACCGCGCGACCGCTAAAATTCGAACGATCCGCGGCAATTTTCCATAATCTCTGTCTGGCAAGGGTTTCCGCATGGTCACGGAATCCGGCATCAGAGAAACAGAGAGCGCCGAAAACGTCGACGGGATCGGCCCGGAGGCGCCAAGCCGGCAGCATATCGCGGCGCCGCCACTGGCGCCTGAATTGCCCGCCGCCAATCGCGAAGGCCTGCCGTTCCTGATGCTCGTCGCCATCGTCGTGCTGGCGGGCCTGTCGCATCTGACCGGCGCGCCGATCTTCATCACCGTCGGGCTTTTGTCGACTGGCATGGCAGGCCTTGCCGTGCATGTGCGTGCCAGGCGCACGGCGCGCCGCACGGTTGCGCTGCTTGGCGAGACCGCAGCGCGCAGCCGCGCCGAGGTTGAGAGCCTGGCCGACCGCGTGTGGGAGATGCAGGAGAGCGAGGAACGCTTTCGCGGGTTGATCGACGCGCTTGGCGATCTCGTCGTCCATCGCGACCGTGACGGCCACATCGTCTATGCCAACAAGGTTTTCGCCGAGCTTGTCGGAGCCGACCAGCGCGACCTTGCCGGCAAGGCCCTGGCCGACCTCGGCATCGACGTCGGCATCGTTCCCGATGCCGCTTTTTCCGATCATGAATGCCTGAGCTCCACCGACGTCGCCATTAGAACACCGAGCGGCCCGCGCTGGTTCTCATGGATCGAACTGTCCGTGCGCGACAAGGAGAGCGGTGCCGTCTCGCATCGCGCCATCGCCCGCGACATTACCGCCCGCAAGCACGCCGAAACGTCGCTGATCACCGCCCGCGAGCGAGCCGAATATGCAAGCCAGGCCAAATCGCGCTTCCTCGCCACCGTCAGCCACGAGATCCGCACGCCGATGAACGGCATCATGGGCATGGCCAAGCTGCTGGCGGACACCGGGCTCTCGCCGCAACAACGGACCTATGTCGGCGCCATCTCGACCTCGGCCAGCGCGCTGCTGGCGCTGATCGAGGACCTGCTCGACTATTCCAAGATCGAGGCCGGCCGCTTCGATCCCGAACCGCAGCCAATGTCGGTGCGCGAGATCGCCGACAACATCGTAGAACTCCTGGCGGCGCGTGCTTTCGCCAAGAACATCGGCCTTGGCTGCCATGTCGAACCCGACGTGCCGCAGATGATATCAGCCGATCCTGGAAGAGTCAGGCAGGTGCTGCTCAACCTCATCGGCAACGCCATCAAGTTCACCGACAGCGGCGGCGTGTTGGTGAGCATCGCTCGTGCCCGCACCGAAACCACCGACCGCATATGCTTCACCGTCACCGACACCGGTCCCGGCCTGCAGGAGGACGACCTGGAGCGCATCTTCGAGGAATTCGAACAGGCTGACGGCACGTCGACTCGCGCGCATGGCGGCGCCGGGCTCGGTCTTGCCATCTCCAGGCGCCTGGTGATCGCCATGGGCGGCACGATCTCGGTGTCGAGCCAGCTCGGCCAGGGTTCGGAATTCGTCTTCGAAATCCCTGCAATATCGGCCACCGAGCCGCCGCAGAGCCGTCGGGATGCGCTGTCAGGGCGGCGCGCCGTGATCCTGTCGAAGAACGCCATCGAGGCCGACGCCATCGCCCGCACCATCCGCGCCAATGGCGGCAAGGTCGATCTGGCCACCACCGCCGCCCAGGCAGCGTCCTTCGCCGAAGGCTGCGACGCGCTTTTGGTCGATGCGGCCATGGAGGAAGGCGACGGCAGGTTGCTCAAGCGCCTTCGCCAGAGCGGCTTTGCCGATTGCGAGGCGATCACACTGATCGCGCCAACCGACCGCGGCATGCTGGGCGAGTTCCGCGCCAGCGGCTACGCCACCTTTCTGGCAAGGCCGGTGCGTGGCGAAACGTTGCTTCGCGTGCTCTTGACCAGCAGCGTGCCTGCCCTCACCCAGCCGCAGCCGGAAAAGCGCGGCGCACCAACCGCCCGCGCCATTGGCGGCCGGCGGCGGGGCCTGTCCGTGCTGATCGCCGAGGATAACGACATCAACGCCATGCTTGCCCGTGCCACACTGCTAAAGGCCGGGCATCGCGTGAAACTGGTCGGCAACGGCAAGGCCGCCGTCGAGGCCATCACCGGGACCGACCACAAGTACCGCTTCGACGTGGTGCTGATGGACCTGCACATGCCTGTCATGGACGGGCTGGACGCGATCGCCGCCATCCGCCGGCACGAGGAGGAAACCGCCGTGTCGCCGGTTCCGATCATGGTGCTGTCGGCGGACAGTCAGGAAACGACCCGCCACGCAGTGCTCGCCCATGGCGCCAGCGGCTTCGTCACCAAGCCGCTCGACCCCGACGCGCTTGTCCATGCGGTCGAGGGTCACGTGGCCGCTTGATCCGCCGGCTATCCTTGCCTGGCTTACCTGCAGAACATAGCCGGTTGAAGGGTTGCCCAGCCGACGAAGTATTGCCGGCAGGGCCGTATCACGGTACTGTCACAATCCTGTTGCACCTACGCCGTATCCCCGTGCCAAGAGGGATGGCTCGAAGGAGAATCACTCGTGCATACAGTTATGCCGGAATGTGACGCTCGGCCGAACGCCAGGGGTGCTTTGCTCACCGGGCGCAACGTCGATGCTGTCATAAAAGGCGAAGCGCTTGGCCGTATCGGCAACCTCGAAGTGCGGCTCGCACGCAACGAGGCCGAGATCGCCGCCGCGCAGGAAGTGCGCTACCGGGTGTTCTATGACGAGCTCGGCGCCAAGAAAACCCTGTTTCAGGTGCAGGACCGCCGCGACGCCGACCATTTTGATCCGCTCTGTGATCATCTGCTCGTCTTCGACACCTCGCTGTCCGGTCCCGAGCATCGCCGCATTGTCGGCACCTACCGCCTGTTGCGGCAGGAGATCGCGGCAGCGGCCGGCGGCTTCTATTCCGAGGGCGAGTTTGAGCTGACCAATCTTATCGCCCGCCATCCCGGCCAGCGTTTCCTCGAGCTCGGCCGCTCCTGCGTCTTGCCGGAATACCGCTCGAAGCGCACCATCGAGGCGCTCTGGCAAGGTATCTGGGCCTATATCAACCATTATGGGATCGGCGTGATGACCGGTTGCGCCTCGTTCCCCGGCACCGTGCCGGCGGCACACGCCGAAGCGCTGACCTATCTCGCCCATCACTGCCGGACGAATTCGGCCTGGGACGTGCGCGCCGTCGCCGGCCGCTACTGTTCCATGGATTTGATGCCGATCGAGGCGGTCAACGCCAAGGCCGCGATCGCGGCGATGCCACCGCTGGTCAAGGGCTATCTGCGCGTCGGCGCGCGCATCGGCGACGGCTGCGTCATCGACCGCGAATTCTCGACGGTCGACGTGTTCGTGGTGATGCCGGTCAAGGAGATCGGCGCCCGCTACGTCAGCTATTATGGCGGGGAAGCCCAGCGCTTCGCCGCATGAGATTCCAATGAGTAGCGAATAGGGAGTAGCGAGTAGCGGGAGTTCCGCCAATTCGCTGCGGATCGTTGTCCCTATTCGCTACTGGCCCTCATTTCACGGAATATCTTCCGGCCGCCGGCCGGGCCGGCTCTTGTAGGACGGAAAGGCCCAGCCGAACTTAAGCGCGCCGCCACGCACGCAGAAAGCGGCTATGAAGCCCACCAGGCCCGAGGCGAGCGGCGGCAGTCCGGCGAGATCGCCTGTTGTAAACAGGATGGCGCCCGCAAGGGCGGCGGTGACATAGATTTCTGGTCTCAAGAGCACCGAAGCCTCACCGGCCAGCAGGTCGCGCAAGATTCCGCCGAACGTGGCGGTGAGCACGCCGGTAACAACGGACACGACCGGCGAGCCGGTGATGGCCAGGCCCTTGGCGGCACCCATCACCGAAAACGCGGCGAGGCCGACGGCGTCGAGCCAGAGCAGTAATTTCCAGCGGGATTCGAGACGGTGCGCCCCGAAAAAGACAAGCATCGCCACCACCGCGCAGATCAGCACATAGCCAGAGTTGGTAACCCAGAAGACCGGCAGATTGAGGATGACGTCACGAAACGTGCCACCGCCGATGCCGGTGACGCTGGCCAGGAACAGAAAGCCGATGATGTCGAGCTGCTTGCGCGAAGCGGCCAGCGCACCGGTCGCCGCGAAGACGGCGACACCGGCATAGTCGAGAAGCTCGATCGGGTTCAAGGGCATAGCGGAGTAGGAGAGCGGGTGAATAGGGCTGTATGAATAGCACGAAGCCGTACGATTGGTACGGCTCCTTTACCCTACTGCCCCTACTGCTCCTACTGCCCTATTCCCTTAACTTACGCATCCTTCTCAGCTTGCTCATTCACCGGCCCTGGCTCGACCGGCGCTTCGCTTGCCACATGCTTGGGACCGCCCTTGGCAACGCCGACCATGGCCGGCCGCAACACCCGCTCACCGATCGAATAGCCTGGCTGCACGACCTGGACCACCGTGTTGGCCGGCACCTCCGGATTGGGCACCTCGAACATCGCCTGATGGAAATTCGGGTCGAATTTCTCGCCTTCCGGCTCGAGCTTCTTCACTCCGTGCCGCTCGAGCGCCGATAGCATGGCGCGCTCGGTGAGCTCGACGCCCTCGATCAGTGACTTCAAACCGGCATCACCTGACGCCTTGGACTCAGCCGGGATCGCATCCAGTGCGCGGCGCAGATTGTCCGATACCGACAGCATGTCACGGGCGAAATTGGCAACCGCATAGGCGCGTGCATCGTGCACGTCACGGGCGGTACGGCGGCGCAGATTCTCCATCTCGGCTGCGACGCGGAGCGCGCGGTCCTTCAACTCGTCGTTTTCCTTCAGCAGCCGCACAAGCGCTTCATAGTCGCCGTCGGCGCTGCCTTGCGTGTGTTCGGTGGCAGCCCCGGCCGTCTCGGCTTCATCGGGCGCGCGTTCGTCTTTTGCCTGGTCGCTCATCGCCGTTTCCCGTCATTTCAAATGATGTGGATTTTGTGCCCGATATCGAGGTTTGGCGGCCAAAAATCAAGGGGCAAGCGATACTGGACAGGCCGCTCGCGCTTTTGACGACGCATCATGGAGACCTTTCGATATTAATTCAAATTTTACTGTAACCACCGGCTTTGCTTGCCAAGATGCTGCGATAGGGGAACCATTCGTCTGCTGGAAGAGTTTCGAAACCGACACAGGATTTTGAGATGGCGACCCGCAACGACGGCGACCGTAAGACTGGCGCCCCCAACGATGACGAAAGACGTGAAAGGCTGGCGGCCGGCATCAGGCGCCAGTTCGGCACCGAGGCAACGATGCACTTTCTGCGCGCGTTGCCGGCGTTCTGGACGGAGAACGACATTCCCGATCGTTTCAGGGAATTGCTTGACCGCCTGGACGGCATCGAAAGCAGCGTAGCCGCCGGTGGCAACCGGCGATAGACAACACACACGCCTGTCGCTGCGCGCCATTGGCATGCCTTTTGCCGCAGCTTGCGCGTCGCGCGACAATTACCCGCAGTAACTTTGCGTGATGCCTGGCTTGCGGCGACGAAATGGCCCGTCTATGCTTCCTGATGAACATGATTTCCCCCGAAGCTGTAGCGAACAGCAAGCGTGCCTGGTTGAAGATCCTGGCGCGCTACAAGAAACCTGACAGGCGGCGCAGCGCCGTCGAACTTGCCATCACCCTCATCCCCTTTGCCACGCTGTGGGCACTGTCCTCGGCTGCCTATGCCTATGGCCATTGGTGGGGCCTGATCCTCATCCTTCCGGCCGCCGGCTTTCTGGTGCGGATCTTCATGATCCAGCACGATTGCGGCCACGGCTCGTTCTTCGCCAATCGCACCGCCGACGACTGGATCGGCCGCGGGCTGGGCATCCTGACCTTGACGCCTTACGATTGCTGGCGGCGTGCCCACGCAACCCATCACGCCAGCGCCGGCAACCTCGATGAGCGCGGCACGGGCGACATCAGGACGCTGACTGTTGCCGAATATCGGCAAATGTCCTGGCGGGGCCGCCTTGCCTATCGTCTCTATCGCCATCCGCTCGTCATGTTCGGCCTCGGCCCCATTTGGCTTTTCATCTTTGAGCAGCGACTGCCGGTCGGCATGATGCGAGGCGGCCTCACGCCCTGGGTGTCGTCAATGGCCACCAACGTGGCCATCGCGGTTGCGGCCGCCGCCCTCATCTGGTTCGTCGGCCTCGAAGCGTTCCTGGTTGTCCACTTGCCCATCGTCGTTCTCGCCGGCTCCGCCGGCATCTGGCTGTTCTACGTCCAGCACCAGTTCGAGGAGACCGAGTGGGCAAAGGACTCCGAATGGGAGTTCCAGCATGCGGCCCTGCACGGCTCGTCCTATTATGACCTGCCGCCGGTGCTGAACTGGTTCACCGGCAATATCGGCGTCCATCACGTGCATCACCTCTCCGCCAAGGTGCCGTGCTATCGGCTCCAGGAGGTCCTGAGGGACTATCCGGAACTGCGCGAAATCGGCCGCGTCACGCTTCTCGACAGCCTGCGCTGCGTCAAGCTGGCGCTGTGGGATGAGAGCCGCAGCAAGCTGGTGTCGTTTCGCGAAGCGCGGATGACTGCGTAAAAGCATCACCCGAAAATCGAAATCGATTTTCGGAAGGATCATGCGCAGAATCAAGTTCTACAGCGTCCTTTGCGCGTCCCAAAAGGACGCGGCGCTGTAGAGCCGCCGCACCACTGGTGCGGCGGTTTCCAAGGCCCGACTCAAGCCGCCTGGCGTTCGTCGCGCATCAGGATCTCGCCGTGGCGGATCTCGGTGCCAAGCACTTTCAGGCATTCGCGCATGAAGGCGGCCAGCCCCGGCCAGCCCTTGGCCGACACCAGATTGCCGTCGACATGGGCGCCGGTCGGCGCGACATCGATGTAGGTGCCGCCAGCGAGCGTGACTTCCGGCTCGCAATACTGCAGCGCCGCGACTTCCCTGCCACGCAGCACGCCGTCGACCGCCATCAGGATCTGCGCGCCGTGGCAAATGGTGAAGATCGGCTTGCCGGTCTCGTGGAAATGCCGCACCAGCGCCTGCACGCGCTTGTCGATGCGGATATATTCCGGCCCGCGCCCGCCTGCCGCATAGACGGCATCGTATTCAGCCGGATTGACCTCGGAAAACGTCTTGTTGAGGATGTAGTCGTGGCCGAGCTTTTCCGTATAGGTCTGGTGACCCTCGAAGTCGTGCAGCGACGTCTTCAGGATATCGCCTGCCTTCTTGTCGGGACACACGACATGCACGGTGTGGCCGACCGCATGCATGGCCTGTTCAAAGACGAAAATCTCGTATTCCTCGCTGAACTCGCCAACGAGCATCAATATCTTCTTACCAGCCATTCCCGGTTCCTCCCTTGGTGGCGAATTTATTTCGGATCACGAAATAATAGGCCGTATCTTAAGGGGCGGGATGCCGAAAATAAAAGATTGAATCGGCAAAGTGGTCCGACCAGATGCGACTTGCTCGGTGGGGAGATCAACCGGTGCGCACCCGCCGCCAGGAATATTTGGGGCCTTTGGCCTCCGGCTTCACGGTCGGCTGGTAGGACAGCGGCAGACCGCCGGTGCGGCCTTCCTCGAGCCGTTTCAGCAACACTGGATTTGATACTTCGAACTCGTCGAAGCCGAGGCGCAGCATATGCGGAAGCTGGTCGACCAGAACCTGTCCGGTGGCGCGGACCGCGCCCTCGAAACGGTAGCGGCTGCGCAGCAGTTCGCCCTTGGAGAAGGAGCGGCCGTCACTGAAAGCCGGGAAGGCCAGCGCCACCAGCGATATCTGGTCGAGCAGGTCCGCGATCTTTTCGAGCTGATCGCCGGGCTGAAGCAGCACGCCGAGGCGCTCCTTCGCCGACCGGCGCACCGCCGGATCGAGGTCGAGAAACACCTGCAGCGGCAGGATGAAGCGGCCATTGCCGGACAGTGCGTCGGCGCTCTCGGCATGACTCCACTCGTCCTCGCTAAAACCTGTCGGGGTCCAGAGGCGGGTGGCGTTTTTCACTATCGATTCACTCATCGAGAAATTCCCAAGTCCACAAAATTCTAAAGTTGAAAACGCTCGAGGGTGTGTTGAGATTCAGGACAGGCCGAGCCGAGAATGGTGGCTTCCGAGAACCGGAGCGGAGCGTACTTTGGGTACGTGCCGCCATTCGCAGGCCAGCCTCACCTGAATATCGACATACCCTAAAGCGATGCGTCGGTCAGCGACTTCTCCAGCCCCGACAAATGGATGCCGCACTCTGTCTTGGCGTGCCCCACCCAGCGCCCGCTGCGTGCATCCTCGCCCGGCTGCACCGGCTGCGTGCACGGGAAGCAGCCTATCGAGAGATAGCCATAGGCGACCAGCGGATTCTCACGCAGCGCATGCGCGCGCATATAGTTAGCCTGGTCTGATGTCGTCCAATGCGCCAGCGGATTGATGCGAATGCGCGATCCGACCGCCTCGAACACCGGCAGAGATGCCCGCGTCGTCGCCTGAAAACGCTTGCGGCCGGTGAACCAAGCGCGGAACGGCTCGACGCCGCGCGCCAGCGGCTCGACCTTGCGGACCTCGCAGCAGGCGTCGGTGTCGGTTTCGTTCAGATTACCGGCCGGATCGATCCGTTCGAGCGCCGCTTCTTCGGGCATGATCACCCTTATATCGGTCAGCCCGAAATCGGCAACCAGCGCGTCGCGATAGCCAAGCGTCTCCTCGAAGTGCTTGCCGGTGTCGAGGAAGATGACCGGCAGCGTCCGGTCGATCTTGGCGATCATGTGCAGAAGCACTGCAGAATCCGCCCCGAACGACGAAACTGCGGCGATTTCACCTTGAAAGAATTCCCGGGCCGACCGCTCGATGATCTCCAGCGGCTTCAGATGACCATAGAGCGCATCGAGCCCCGCCGCTTCGGCGGCGATGCCGGCCTCGACGTCGACGATACGATCAAGCGGCCTTGGCTTCGCCAGCATAGAGCGCCTCCTTGAACGGCGCGGGACCGACACGGCGGTAGGCGTCGATGAATTTTTCGTTTCTGTCGAGCCGGAGGCCGAGATAGGTCTCGACGATCTGCTCGATGGCGTCGGTGATCTCTGCCGAGCTGAAGCCGCGGCCGATGATCTCGCCGACCGAGGTGTTCTCGTCGGCCGAGCCGCCGAGCGTGACCTGGTAGAGTTCGGCGCCCTTCTTCTCGACGCCGAGGATGCCGATATGGCCGACATGGTGATGGCCGCAGGCATTGATGCAGCCGGAAATCTTCAGCTTCAATTCGCCGATCTCGCGCTGACGCTCGAGCGAAGCGAAACGACGCGAGATTTCCTGCGCCACCGGAATCGAGCGCGCCGTGGCCAGCGCGCAATAGTCGAGGCCCGGGCACGAGATGATGTCTGATATCAGGTTGGAATTGGCGGTCGCCAGTCCGATGTCGACCAGCGCGTCATAGACCGCCTTGAGGTCGGCCCGCGCGACATGCGGCAGGATCAGGTTCTGCTCATGGCTGACGCGCAGCTCGTCGAAAGCATATTTTTCGGCAAGGTCGGCGACCGCTTCCATCTGGCTGTCGGAGGCGTCGCCCGGCGCTTCGCCAATGGCCTTGAGCGAGATGGTCACGGCGGCATAATCGGGGTGACGGTGGGTCACCACGTTCTGGTCGAGCCACTCCGAAAAGCTCTTCGAATCGAGGCGGGCGAGCTTGACGGCCTCGTCGCCTTCCGGCCGATCGACCAGCGCCGGCGGCGCGAAATAGGCATCGATGGCGCGGATGTCGGCTTCCGGCAGTTTTAGATCCGCATCCTTCAGCTCCTGCCATTCGGCCTCGACCTGGCGGGTGATCTCCTCGACGCCGGTCTCGTGGACGAGGATCTTGATGCGCGCCTTGTATTTGTTGTCGCGGCGGCCGTAGAGGTTGTAAACGCGCAGGATCGCCGTGCAATAGGACAGAAGGTCGGCCTCGGGCAGGAAGTCGCGGATCTTCTTGGCGATCATCGGCGTACGGCCCTGGCCGCCGCCGACATAGACGGCGAAACCGAGTTCGCCGGCAGCGTTCTTCTTCAAATGCAGGCCGATGTCATGCGTCTGGATGGCGGCGCGGTCGCGCTCCGCGCCGGTCACCGCGATCTTGAATTTTCTCGGCAGGAACGAGAATTCCGGATGCACCGACGACCATTGGCGCAGGATTTCCGCATAAGGACGCGGATCGGCCACCTCGTCGGCGGCGGCACCGGCAAAATGGTCGGCGGTGACGTTGCGGATGCAGTTGCCGCTGGTCTGGATGGCGTGCATCTCGACGCTCGCCAGATCGGCCAGGATCGCCGGAATGTCCGACAGCGCCGGCCAGTTGAACTGGATGTTCTGGCGCGTCGTGAAATGGCCGTAGCCCTTGTCGTATTTGCGGGCGATGTGGCCAAGCATGCGCAACTGCTTGCTGTTCAGCGTGCCGTAAGGCACCGCGATGCGCAGCATGTAGGCGTGCAACTGCAGGTAGACGCCATTCATCAGCCGCAGCGGCCGGAACTGATCCTCGGTGATCTCGCCGGCAAGCCGCCGCGCGACCTGATCGCTGAACTCGGCGACGCGGGCCTGGACGAAATCGTGATCGAACTCATCGTAACGGTACATGTCTGGTCTTTCCGGGCGCGTCCGCCCGTTGTCTTCAATGTGGTCGTTTACGCCGCCCGGGCGGCTACCGGGCGGGCCTGCTTGCCCAGGTCGTTGCGGTTGGTCGGGCCGGCGGCGCGGATCTTTTCGCGCAGCCGGACCGGCTCGACGACACCATTGGCGACGGTCACGTCGATCAGATTGACGTCGACCACTTCATTGTTGGCAGAGGCCGTGGCGCCGATCGCCTCCAGCCGGTCTTCAGCCGCCTTGTCATAGGCGATATCGGCATTGTCGATGGTCTCGGCCCAGCCGCCATTGGCGTACCAGACGGCCTCGCCGTCGGCGAGGCGGTTTGCTGTCAGAACTTTCATCGATCAGCTCCTTCGGCGGCTGTTTGGGCCGCGCCTTCATGCCTGTGTGCCGCCAGCGGCTCGGAACGTTCAAAATTGGCGCCGGCGACCGCATCGCCGATGATGGTCATGACCGGACCGGTAAGGTCGGCGCGAATCTCCAGCGACGGCAGGTCGGCGAGCGTGCCGTGGAAACGGCGGCGGTTGGCAAGGCTGGCATTCTCGACCACGGCGACCGCCGTATCCGGCGACAGGCCGGCCTCGATCAGCCGGCCGGCAACCTCGGCCGCGACCGAGCGGCCCATATAGACGGCGACCGTGGCGCCGGAAATGGCGAGCTTGGCCCAGTCGGGCAGCGAATTTCCCTTGAGGTCGTGGCCGGTGGTGAACACCATCGACGACGACACGCCGCGCAGCGTCAGCGGCAGCTCGAAATCGGCGGCGGCGGCGAAGGCCGCGGTGACGCCCGGAACCACCTCATAGGCGATGCCGGCATCGCGCAGCGCTGCCATTTCCTCGCCCGCCCGGCCGAACACCAGCGGATCGCCGGATTTCAGCCGCACGACGCGCTTGCCGTCGCGGCCGAGCTCGATCAGCAGCGCATTGATCTCGGCCTGGCTCTTGGTGTGGCAGCCCTTGCGTTTGCCTACCGGCAGACGCTCGGCGTCGCGACGGCCCATGGCGACGATCGCCTCCGGCACCAGCGCATCATGGACGATGACATCGGCTTCCATCAGCAGCCGGTGGGCGCGCAACGTCAGCAGGTCTTCGGCGCCGGGACCCGCGCCAACCAAGGCAATGTGACCCGATGCCGGCGCGTTCGAAAGCAACAGGTCGACGGCGGCACCGTGCGCCTGCGAAAGCTGGCCAGCCTCCATGGCGCGGGCCGGCGCGCCGCCGAAAAACTCGCTCCAGAAGCGGCGGCGGGCATTGCCTTTCGGCAGCAATCTCTCAACAGTGCCGCGCAACGAGGCAGCAAGCGAAGCAAGCGGCCCGAGCGACGGCGACAGCATGCGGTCGATGCGGCTGCGCAGCATCTGGGCAAGCACCGGTCCGGCCCCTTCCGTGCCGATGGCAATGGCGACCGGCGCGCGGTTAACCAGCGCCGGGGTGAAGAAATCGCACAGCTCCGGCCGGTCGACGGCATTGACCGGAATGCCCAGCCGGCGCGCATCCTCGGCAACGCGGCGGTCAAGCGCCTCGTTGCCGCTGGCAGCAAACACCATCACCGCGCTTTCGAGATGCGCGGCCTCATAGGCGGCAGCGATGTGGACGGCGCCATTCGCGGCGATGAAGGCCAGCAAATCATGCTCGGGGGCATCGGCTATGATGCGCAAGACGGCGCTCGACTGGCCGATCAGCCGCGCCTTGGCCAGAGCCTCCTCGCCGCCGCCGACGATGGCCACAGCTTCGCCAGCGACCCGCATAAAGACGGGAAAGGCGTTGAGCTTGGCGGCGGCCTGCGGCATACGAGCGGAATCCTGAATACGCTGTCGGTTTTACGGGCGGGCGCGAAAAAACAGAAGGAACGCACTCGCGCATCGCTTCGTGCGAAGCAATCGCTTTTCCGCAAGCACCAGAGGCAGGAGAAAAAAATTCCACACCCACGAGTGGAGCGGATCCAAGCCGCTGTTGCGAGCCTTGATCTGCGGCCGTTCTAGCGACAAGCGAGATATATTACAAAACACTTTTTTCTAAATTCTACCAATCTAGTAGATTAAAGCCGACATGCGCTGAGCACCGTCATCCCCGTTGGTTGGCTTGCTCGCCGTGCTTGTCGTCATCGGAACATTCCTGCCTCGGCGCGCGTTTGCCTGTGCGAATCCGAGCCTGGCTGTCCAGCTGCGGCAATGGCTCCAGAGACGGGGCCTGGAAAACCATGAAAAACAGAAAAAGGAGCGCTCCGGTGAACAACCTCAAGCTGAAACGCGGACTGTGGGTCGTGGTCGCCGACGGCGAGAAGGCACTGTTCCTCGAGAACGCGGCGACACCCAATATCCCGACCTTCAGGTCGTGCAGGAGATGGAACAGGAAAATCCGGCAACGCGAGAGCAAGGTTCGGACCGCCCGGGTCGCTACAGCGACGGCCCATCCGTCCACCGCAGCGCAGTCGAGGACACTGACTGGCATCGCCTCGGCAAGGAGCGTTTCGCCGACGAAGTTGCCGAGCGGCTTTACAAGCTCGCGCATCGCGGCGCCTTCAAGGAGATGGTGCTGATCGCACCGCCGCAGGTACTGGGTGACATGCGTCGAAAACTGCACAAGGAAGTTGCCGAGAAAATCACAGCGGAAATTCCCAAGACGCTGACCAACCACACCATCGTCGACATCGAAAACCTGCTGCAGGCCGCCTGATCGGGCATCAGGCGCGCAGGCCATCTCTTTTTAGCAGCGACCATTGCCAGCCCGAGGCGACCCGCCTTCTGCCACCCTTGTCGTCGGTCCATGGCATTTGCGGGTTGCCGCGCGGCTATCCGGGCCGCCACATTGCAAGGCGGCTGCTTCGGGCGGTGCATATCCGACATCGTAATTTTGAAAGGCGCTCCATAGACAATGCCGCATGACACGCCGCTTATCGCCACCATCGTCGCCGGTTTGGGGCTGGCTTTCGTCTTCGGCGCAATTGCCAATCGCTTCCGCATCCCGCCGCTGGTCGGTTACCTCGTCGCCGGCGTCCTGGTCGGGCCGAACACGCCGGGCTTCGTCGCCGATACCGGCCTCGCCAATGAACTGGCCGAAATCGGCGTGATCCTGTTGATGTTCGGCGTCGGCCTGCATTTCTCGCTGAAGGACTTGTTGTCGGTCCGCGCCATCGCCGTGCCCGGCGCCATCGTGCAGATCGGCTTCGCGACGGCGCTCGGCGCCGGCCTTGCCTGGATGCTCGGCTGGTCGATGGGCGCGGGGCTGGTGTTCGGGCTGGCGCTTTCCGTCGCCTCGACCGTTGTGCTGCTGCGTGCCTTGCAGGAGCGGCGGCTGATCGAGACCGAGCGCGGCCGCATCGCCGTCGGCTGGCTGATTGTCGAGGATCTGGCCATGGTGCTGGCGCTGGTATTGCTGCCGGCGTTGGCCGGCGTGCTGGGTGGCCAGCAGCAAGTGGAGAGCCATAGCAGTCTGCTGTCGCTGCCGGCGAGCTTCGGCGTCTGGGGCATCGTCGGCATGACGTTGGCCAAGGTCGCGACTTTTGTCGTCGTTATGCTGGTGGTCGGCCGCCGGGTCATCCCCTGGATCCTGCACTACGTCGCCCATACCGGGTCGCGTGAATTGTTCCGGCTGGCGGTGCTGGCCATCGCGCTCGGGGTTGCCTTCGGCGCGGCCAAGCTATTCGGCGTCTCGCTGGCGCTGGGCGCATTCTTTGCCGGCATGATCATGAGCGAATCCGAACTCAGCCATCGGGCGGCCGAGGAATTGCTGCCGCTCCGCGACGCCTTTTCCGTGCTGTTCTTCGTTTCGGTCGGCATGCTGTTCGACCCGTTCAGCCTGGTCAGCAATGGCTGGCCGATCTTGGCGACGCTGGCCATCATCGTCATCGGCAAATCGCTGGCGGCCTTCGTCATCGTCGTCGCCTTCCGTTATCCGATCGCGACCGCGTTGATGATTTCGGCAAGCCTGGCCCAGATCGGCGAATTCTCCTTCATTCTGGCCGAGCTCGGCGTCGGGCTGAAGCTGCTGCCCGAACAAGGACGCGACCTCATCCTCGCCGGTGCTATCCTGTCGATCGTCCTCAACCCGCTGATGTTCCTTGCCGTCGACTGGATGAAACCATGGCTGGAGAGGCGCGCCGGCAAGGCGGCGTCGCTCGATGAGGCAAAGCCGATCGGCCCCGCGACGGAGCCAGGCCAGTTGGCTTCGGTTGCGGCACCTGTGAAAGAGGATGGCCCGCCGCCCAGGACAGCGCTTACCGGCCACTCCATCCTGGTCGGCTATGGCCGTGTCGGCAGCCTCGTCGGCGCGTCCTTGAAGAAGGCCGCCCTGCCCTTCCTCGTCATCGAGGATGCCGACAAGACGCTGGCGAAGCTCAGGGACGACGGCATCGAAACCGTGTCAGGCAACGCCGCAAATAGCGAGGTGTTCGCCGCAGCCAATCCCGAGGGCGCGAAGCGGCTGATCCTCGCCATCCCCAACGCCTTCGAGGCGGGACAGATCGTGCTGCGCGCCCGCGCCGCCAACCCGAAGATCAACGTCATCGCCCGCGCCCACTCCGATGCGGAGGTCGAGCATCTCAAGGGGCTCGGAGCCGACACGGTCATCATGGGTGAGCGCGAGATCGCGCGCGGGATCGTGGAAGAGGTTTTGGCAGCACCGAAAGCGCCTTCAGCAGCCTAAGCCGGCGCCGCCCCTCACCCTTACCCTCTCCCCGTGAAGAACTAGAGAGGGTAAGGGTGAAAAAGCTCACACGTGCTGGCCGCCATTGATGTGGATTTCGGAGCCCGTCACATAGGACGCCTGCTGCGAGCACAGGAAGAAGATGATGTCGGCGACTTCGGCCGTGGTGCCCAGCCGTCGCAGCGGAATCGTCTCGACGATCTTTTCCGTGCCCGGTGACAGGATCGCGGTGTCGATCTCGCCAGGTGCGATGGCGTTGACGCGGATGCCGTGCGGGCCGAAATCATGCGCCATTTCGCGCGTCAGCGAGCCGAGCGCCGCCTTCGACGTCGCATAGGCGGTGCCGGCGAAGGGATGCACGCGAGTGCCGGCGATGGACGTGACGTTGACGATCGAGCCTTTGGCCGACGCCAATTCCCTGAACAATCCCCGCGCCAGCATGATCGGCGCGAAGAAATTGACCTGGAACACGTCGCGCCAGACATGCATCGGCGTGTCGATCGAATTCATGCGGCTGTTGCCGTCCTTGAGCTTTGGCGAGATACCGGCATTGTTGACCAGCGCATGGAGTTGGCCGCCATGCGCCTCCAGCCGATGTCGGATCTCCGAGATCGCGATGCCGACATCCTCCTGGTCGGCGAGATCGACCTTGATATGGTCCTCCGGACCGGCCGGCCACGGGCAGTCGTCGGCAAAGGCCTGGCGCGAGCAGGTGATGACGCGCCAGCCTTCGCGCGAAAAGCGCTTGACCGTGGCGTGGCCGATGCCGCGGCTGGCGCCGGTCAGCACGATGGTCTTTCTGGTGTCGGTCTCGGCCATTCACGATCTCTCTTTAACCCGCAGATGTAGCGGAACACGGCAGCGATGACGAGGGGGTCAGCCGCCGGTGAGGATGTCGAGGATCGAGGTCTGCCGCTTCTTGACCGGGCCGCCGACATCGGCGGGCGGCACCGGGCGCTTGATCGATGCGGTGGTGCCGCCACCGCCCGGCATGCCGAAGCCGCCGGCATCGACCGTTTCGGCGGGACGCACGGCGCGAGGCGGCGACGCTTTTTGGGCGGACGGCGCGGATTGGCCAACCGAAGCGGACGGCACCGGCGCCGGTTGCGCCGTGTTGGGCGGTAATTCGTCCTGCACGATCGTATCGGCAGGCGTCGACCGCCATGTCCCGGGCAGCGGCCGCACCGGCACGCCTTCGTGCGCGGCGACCATGAACTCATGCCAGGCCTGCGCCGGCAGCGCGCCGCCGGTGACCTTCTTCATCGGACCGCCATCGTCATTGCCGAACCAAACTCCGGTGGTGAGATTGGCGGTATAGCCGATGAACCAGGCGTCGCGCGAATTCTGGCTGGTGCCGGTCTTGCCGGCGGCCGGCCAGGCAAAGGCCGCCTTCCTGGCAGTGCCGATTTCAACGGTGCCCATCATCATAGAGTTCATCATGCCGACGATCTCGGGCTTGATGACGCGCGGGGCGCCGCCATTGTTGTCGTAGAGCACCTTGCCGCCGGCTGTCGTCACCCGGCGGATGAAATGGACATCCGGCCGGTAGCCGCCATTGGCGAAGGGGACATAGGCCGACGTCAGTTCCAGCGGTGTCACTTCGGACGTGCCGAGCGCGATCGAGGTGTTGGCCGTGAGGTCGGACTCGACACCCATGCGATGCGCCGCCTCGACGACCGCGTCAGGCCCGACTTCCATGGTCAGCTGGGCGGCCACCGAGTTCAGTGACTTCGCCAGCGCCGTCGCCAGCGTCACCTTGCCGAAATACTTGCCGCCGTAATTGGTGGGCGTCCATTTGCCAATTTTGATCGGCGCGTCATTGCGCACGCTGTCGGGCGTGCGGCCGGCTTCCAGCGCCGCCATGTAAACAAAGGGCTTGAACGCCGAGCCGGGCTGGCGGCGCGCCTCCGAGGCGCGGTCGAACTGGCTGGTCGAATAATCATAGCCGCCGACCATGGCGCGTACCGCGCCGGAATTGTCGATCGACACCAGCACGCCCTGGCTGGCATTGAGCTTTTTGCCGCTGCCGTCGATCAGCCGGCGGATCGATTGTTCGGCGAGCTTCTGCAGCGTCAGGTCGACGGTGGCGTCGACGATGATGTCGCCGCGCACGTCGCCGATCAGGTCGGGCAGTTCTTCCACGATGGCGTCGGCGACGTAGTTTTCCGAGCCCGTCCAGTAGGATGCCACCCGCGACGCCGGCGCGCTCATCGCCGTGGTCAGTTCCTTGGCGCTGATCTTGCCTTCGTCGCGCATGGCGGCGAGAACAAGCTGCGAGCGCTGCTCGGCGGCCTTCGGGTCACGCGCCGGAGACAGTCGCGACGGCGCTTTCAACAGGCCGGCGAGGAGCGCGGCCTCCGGCAACGTGACGTCGCGCGCGCTCTTGCCGAAATAGCGGCGCGAGGCCGCTTCGACACCATAGGCGCCGGAGCCGAAATAGACCCGGTTGAGATACATTTCGAGGATCTGGTCCTTGGTGTGCTTGTGCTCGAGCCAGAGCGCCAGAAGCACTTCCTGCACCTTGCGTTCCAGCGTGCGATCGGGTGTCAGGAACAGGTTTTTCGCCAATTGCTGGGTCAGCGTCGAGCCGCCCTGCGAAAAACGCCCGCCGACAACGTTGGCCACCATGGCTCTGGACAGACCGATCGGGTCGATGCCCAAATGCGAATAGAAGCGGCGATCTTCGATGGCGATGACGGCCTCGGGAATATAGGTCGACATTTGATGCAGGCCGACGGCTTCGCCGCCGCTCATGCCGCGATTGGCGAGCAGTTTTCCGTCGACCGAGACGATCCTGATATTGGGCGCGCGGTCGGGGATGGCCCAGGTGGTGGCCGCCGGCATTTTCGCGCCGTAATAGACGACGATGCCGGCGGTGGCGATGGCGCCCCAGATGGCCAGCACGAAGCACCAGTAGGCCAGCCGGCCGAGCACGCCGAACAGGCCGCGCTGGCTTTTGCCGCGCCCGCGACGCGACGCTTTTGTCCTGGCCGATTGGCGCTTTGCAGAGGTGTTGCGGTTGCTCGGCACGACGCGATCCTCCTCGCTCACCGAAAAACCGGCCGAGGATTTCGCCCGCGGCGGTCCCTCGAAGCTCGGTTCGATGCGGCTGTCTCTGCGGTTCGCCATGCGCTGTGCTGTCTGTCCCGATGCCTATCGCATCGGCCCGAAACTCGCAATTTTCGGGCCGATGCGAAGCTTCAAAGTCGTAGAGCGCACTCTGTGTGTCCGAACGGACGCACGTCGCTCCATGGCGTTCGGGGTGAAGAGTAGATGCGGCGATTTAAGGGCGGGTTAAATGGTTCAAAGTTAGTTCAATGCGTTACGGCACGTCACCGCTCCGTTCCTTGCTCCTGGCGGTCGGCAACAATGGCGTCTATCGCGAGACGGCGGAGCGTTCTCGCATTTCGGCATCAACTGCCCAGCCGCAGTCGTTCGGCGCGGACCGCCAATAGCAAGGTAGCCGCAATCTATGCTCGTCATTAGAGCGCGATCGGTAAAGTGCGTTCGATCGCGCTCTAACCCATTGAATCTACGCATGACCTTGTTACCAAAGTTACGCGTACTGGGGATCATGCGTTAGCCAATCGCAGCACGAACGGAAAGCGCTGCCCAGGATGATTGCATCGTCTCGCCCACATGGCAGTAGCAGACAATTTCGTGGAGCTCATCGTCGGTCAATTCGAAGAAACGCTTTGCTTCGCCATAAGTATCGTCTTTCAGCCCCTCATCGCGCAGGACCGAATCCTCGAAGGCAACCGATATTGGCGAGCCTTCGCCACGCATAATGTCGCGCTCGGGTGACGAACGATATTCGGTCCCGATAAGTGCGGTGAGGAG
Source organism: Mesorhizobium sp. WSM4837 (assembly GCF_055811435.1). Classification (NCBI taxonomy): domain Bacteria; kingdom Pseudomonadati; phylum Pseudomonadota; class Alphaproteobacteria; order Hyphomicrobiales; family Phyllobacteriaceae; genus Mesorhizobium; species Mesorhizobium sp. WSM4837. The sequence goes on along the minus strand of NZ_JBVVQE010000007.1, from coordinate 32,360 downwards.
TCGGTTGGGCTGCCGTTCAAGAAGTTTTGACCAACGTTCGAGACGCTGGGTTCGGTCCATTGCAGGAGGTGTTGTGTCTCTGTGTACCTTTGCCACCGTATGCAGTTGGTCCAGTGTTTGGTGCCTCATGGCAACCTCCTAATAGTAGGTGGGTTGGCCCCAAACTCCCTGTACCAAGATCATACCGCGAATGTGTCGATACGTCACTCTCATTCCATATCCGGCTTGGCTTCTATCCGGGTGCATCGAAGGATGGAGCGGCCCCTGCCTTATCGTCAATTTTCGGCCTGATAGGGTTAGATCATCGGCACCTCTGCCGCGCCAACCCAACGCCGCTCAATTCCGCTGGATCGATATGCCCTTGTCGTCGATCTTGAGTTCCACGCCCTCCGGCCTGGTTTGCTCGCGATAGACATAGATGCCGAGCGCGATGACCACGACGACGAGCGCGCCGATGACGAGATAGAGCATGTTCTGTTTCATGGCGCGCCCTTGATGTGCTTCGCAGGATCAGGCCTGCTTCACCAGCTTGATCAGCACGAGCAGGATCACCGCGCCGATCGTGGCGTGGATAATGGAGGCAAGTATGCCACCGCCTATGGCGAATCCCAGCCTTGGGAAGAGCAAGCCGGCTATCAAGGCGCCGACGATGCCGACGACGATATTGCCGATCAGGCCGAGGCCGAAACCCTTGACGATCAAGCCGGCGAGCCAGCCGGCGATGGCGCCGATGATGATGAAGACAAGCAGGCTCTCAGTACCCATTGCAGATCCCTCCCGAGCGAATGGTCGCGGAGCGGAAAGCTCCGAATCGACCTCCGATTGCAACAGGTCCAACCTATTGGAAAGAAGCCGGCGCCGCCAGCGGCGTCATTCGCCGTCGTCATCCCCGGATGCAGGCCGCCAGCTGATCGGCTCGATCTTTCTTTGCGTATGACCGTCCGTATAGGCCCACCAGCCGGTGTCGTTCTCGTCCCAGTCGCCGCCGGCCGCTTTCAGCCGGTCGAGCGACCTGTACTGCGCGATGGATTCGTTCATCACCCCGTCGCTGTCCTTCCAGTAGACGGTGACCTTGGAGCCATCCCTGGGTGCTGTTTCGATTGGTTTTCTGGCAGCCATTTCTTCCCCTCCATCGATCGATAGAACGTCGAGGCGAACGCCTGGTTCCACTTAGCTGTGGGCGAAGATGTCTGCCTCATCCCAGCCCATCAGGTCGAGTTTCGCACGCGTCGGCAGGAAGCGGAAGCAGGCCTCGGCCTCCTTGGTCCGGTTGTCGCGCGCCAGCCGCATCGTCAGCACATCGCGCAGCTGGTGCAGGTAAAGCACGTCGGAGGCTGCGTATTCGAGTTGTTCGGGCGACAGTGTCTCCGCCGCCCAGTCCGACGATTGCTGCGCCTTCGACAGGCTGACGCCGAGAAGCTCAAAACAAATGTCCTTCAGCCCGTGCCGGTCGGTGTAGGTTCGGGTCAGCCGCGAGGCGATCTTGGTGCAAAACACCGGCTCTGGCATGACGCCGAAGGCGTTGTAGAGGACGGCGAGATCGAAACGGCCGAAATGGAACAGCTTGGTTATGCTGCGGTTCCTGAGCAGGCTGACGAGGTTTGGCGCCTTCTTCTGGCCGGGCGCGATCTGGATGACGTCGGCGGAACCGTCGCCCGGCGAGATCTGCACCACGCAAAGCCGGTCGCGATGCGGATTGAGCCCCAGCGTCTCCGTGTCGATCGCGACCGCCCCGACGTCGTAGTGCAAGAGCCCGGGCAGGTCGTTCTTGTGGAAGCGGATATCGCTCATCGTCTTCTCCGGTCGCGGCCCATTCGTGCGTCCAACTGGGCGCGGCGTCGCTCTATCCCGTCCTCGCCGCGATCCGATGAAAAATCAACAGAAAGTTGCAGTCTGGCCCTCTCAGCGTGTCAGCGCGTCGAGAATGCGCGCCCACGAGCGCTGGCCCTTGTGGAAGGAACTCATTTCGTATTTCTCGTTCGGCGAATGGATGCGGTCATCGTCGAGCCCGAAACCGACAAGCAAGGATTCGATGCCGAGATAAGTCTGGAAATCGCCGACCACCGGGATCGAGCCGCCGCTTCCCGTGGTCACCGCCGGCTTCGGCCACTCGTCGGACAGCGCGTCCTTGGCCTTGGCGAGAAATGGCGAGTCGTAGGAAAGCTGGATCGCCGGCGAGCCGCCATGCGGGTGGAAATCGACTGAGCAGTCGGCCGGGATGCGCTCCCTGACGAAGGCCTGGAAAGCGGCGCGGATCTTTTCCGGGTTCTGCTTGTGGACGAGGCGGAAGGACACTTTTGCCGAGGCTTCCGCCGCGATCACCGTCTTGAACCCTTTGCCGGTATAGCCACCTATAATGCCGTTGAACTCGGCAGTCGGCCGCGCCCACGTGAGTTCGAGCACCGAGCGGCCGTGTTCGCCGGAAGGGATCGACAGGCCGACAGGCCCAAGGAACGTCTCAGCGGTCTCGCCGAGCGCCTCCCACGACTTCAGGATCTGCGAAGGCGTCTCCTCGACACCGTCATAGAAACCGGGAATGGTGACGCGGCCTTCCTTGTCGTGGATGTCGGCCAGGATCCTGGCCAGGATGCGAATCGGATTGGCGGCAGCACCGCCGTAGAGACCGGAATGCAGGTCGCGGTCGGCGGCTTTCACCGTGATCTCCTCGCCGACCAGACCGCGCAGCGCGACGCAGATCGACGGCGTATCGCGGTCCCACATGCCGGTGTCGCAGACGAGCGCGAAGTCGGCCTTGAGTTCGGCCGCATTTGCCTCGAGGAACGGCTTCAGCGATGGCGAGCCGGACTCCTCCTCGCCCTCGAACAGAATTGTGATGCGGCACGGCAGCCCGCCATGCACCTGCTTCCAGGCGCGGCAAGCCTCGACGAAGGTCATCAACTGCCCCTTGTCGTCGGCCGAACCACGTCCCGTGATCACCTGGCGGCCGGGCTCGATCTGCTTTACCGAAGGTGCGAACGGATCGCTTTCCCAGAGCTCGATCGGGTCGACCGGCTGCACGTCGTAATGGCCATAGAACAGGACATGCGGCGCGCCTGCCGGCCCGTCATGGTGCGCCACCACCATCGGATGGCCTGGCGTGTCTCGCACGCTGGCGTCGAAGCCGATCAGCTCGAGCTCAGCCACCAGCCATTCCGCCGCCTTGCGGCAGTCTGCGGCATAGGATGGATCGGTGGAGATCGACTTGATCCTGAGCAGGCCAAACAGGCGCTCCAGGCTCTCGTCGAGATTTTTGTCGAGGCGGTCGAGGACGGGAGAAATTCTGGACATTTTATCAAGCCTTTCGATTCTGAGCGGCAACCCTAAAGCTGCGAGGCAGAAACGAAAAGCCGGCGGTCGTTGGACCACGGGCACCGGAAGGCAAAAAAATGCCGCCGTGGTGGAGGGGGAACCACGGCGGCCTTTACTCGAAACGATGCGGCAGCCCGGAGAGGGGGGATAGGCTGCCGCAAGTGTCCGGGATAGGCGGGGGACGGGCCTTGCTCCGGACCTCGGCGAAAAATGCCGATGGCGTTTATCTGTGTCTCCGAACGTGGCGATTCAAGGGCACGAAGATTACACTTTCGTAACATACCCGTGATCGGATCGACGTGTCAGGGATGTTGCCGGAACCGGTGGTTGAGGCCGCCTTTGGCATGGACCACGACGCCGCGCCGCGCTATCCCTTCGTCCCATGAAAAAAGGCGATCATCTGTTCCTTGTCGACGGCTCCGGCTACATCTTCCGTGCCTATCACGCGCTGCCGCCACTGACCCGCAAATCCGATGGGCTGCCGACCAGTGCCGTTCTCGGCTTCTGCAACATGGTGTGGAAGCTGACGCAGGACGCCCGCAACACCGATGTCGGCATCGTGCCGACGCATTTCGCCGTCATCTTCGACTATTCGTCGAAAACCTTCCGCAACGACCTCTACCCCGAATACAAGGCCAACCGCTCGGCACCGCCGGAAGATCTGATCCCGCAGTTCGGCCTGATCCGCCAGGCGACCAGGGCCTTCAACCTGCCCTGCCTCGAGACGGAAGGCTACGAGGCCGACGACCTGATCGCCACCTATTGCCGGCTTGCCTGCGAAGCCGGCGCCGACACCACCATCATCTCCTCCGACAAGGATCTGATGCAGCTGGTCGGCCCTTCGGTCGCCATGTACGACCCGATGAAGGACCGCCAGATCGGCGTTCCCGAGGTGATCGAGAAATGGGGCGTGCCGCCGGAAAAAATGATCGACCTGCAGGCGCTGACCGGCGATTCGGTCGATAATGTGCCGGGCGTGCCCGGCATCGGGCCGAAGACGGCGGCGCAATTGCTGGAACAGTTCGGCGATCTCGATACGCTGCTCGCCCGTGCCACCGAGATCAAGCAGGACAAGCGCCGCGAATCGATCATCGCCAATGCCGACAAGGCGCGCATCTCGCGTGAACTGGTGACGCTGAAGAACGACGTGCCGTTGAACGGCGGGCTCGATGATTTCGTGTTGCACCCGCCCGACGGACCAAGGCTGATCGGCTTCCTCAAGACGATGGAATTCTCCTCGCTGACCCGCCGCGTGGCGGAAGCAACCGGAACAGAAGCGGCTGACGTCAAGGCCATGCCCGTCATTATCGAGCGCGCCGACACCGCGCATGGTCCCGATGTCGGGTTTGGCGTGCCGGCAGCCGCCGAAAGCGTGGCAGGCACAGTGACAGACGAAGCCGGGGAAGCGGTGCCGGCCACCGTCAAGGTGGAACCCAAGCAAGGCGACACCCCATCGCTTCTCTCGGCGCTTCGCTTCGAGGACGCCACCGCCAGCAAGATCGACACCAGCGCCTACGTCTCCATCCGCGACACTGAAGTGTTGAAGGCATGGGTGGCCGTGGCGATGGAGGCCGGCATCATCGGCTTTGACACCGAGACCAATTCAGCCGATCCGATGCAGGCCGAGTTGATCGGCCTGTCCATAGCCACTGCGCCCGGTCGCGCCGCCTATGTGCCGCTCGCCCACAAACGCGGCAATGGCGACCTGCTCGGCGGCGGAGTGGTCGAAAACCAGATTCCGATCCGTGAGGCGCTTGCCATCCTGAAGCCGTTGCTGGAGGACAGGTCGGTTCTCAAGATCGTTCAGGAGCTGAAATACGACATCGTCGTCATGAGCCGCCACGGCATCGATATCGCCCCCTTCGACGACACCATGCTGATTTCCTACGTGCTCGACGCAGGCACGTCCGGCGGCCACAGCATGGCGGCTCTGTCGGAAAAGTGGCTCGGCCACTCGACCATTGCCCTCAAGGAACTGGCAGGCTCTGGAAGAAGCTTCGTCGGCTTCGACCAGGTCGACATCGACAAGGCAACGGCCTATGCCGCGGAGCACGCCGATGTGACGCTCAGGCTCTGGCGGGTGCTGAAGCCGCGGCTTGCCGCCAAGGGCCTCGTCTCGGTCTACGAGCGGCTGGAACGGCCGCTGGTGCCGGTTCTGGCAAGGATGGAGCAGCGCGGCATCTCCGTCGACCGGCAGATCCTGTCGCGGCTCTCCGGCGAATTGGCACAGGGCGCCGCGCGGCTGGAGGACGAGATCTACCAGCTCGTCGGTGAGCGCATCAATATCGGCTCGCCAAAACAGCTCGGCGATATCCTGTTCGGCAGGATGGGCCTGCCCGGCGGCTCCAAGACCAAGACCGGCCAATGGTCGACCTCGGCGCAGCTCCTGGAAGACCTCGCCGCAGAGGGCCACGAGCTGCCGCGCAAGATAGTCGACTGGCGCCAGCTGACCAAATTGAAATCGACCTATACCGATGCGCTGCCCGGTTTCGTCCATCCCGATACGAAGCGCGTCCACACCTCATACGCGCTTGCCGCAACGACGACGGGCCGGCTGTCGTCCTCCGATCCCAATTTGCAGAACATTCCGGTACGCACCGTCGAGGGGCGAAAGATCCGGACGGCGTTCATCGCCGACAAGGGCAACAAGCTGGTTTCCGCCGACTACAGCCAGATCGAGCTGCGCGTGCTCGCCCATGTCGCCGAGATCCCGCAGCTCAAGCAGGCGTTTGCCGACGGCGCCGACATCCACGCCATCACCGCCTCGGAGATGTTCAACGTGCCGGTCGAGGGCATGCCCTCGGAGGTACGCCGCCGCGCCAAGGCGATCAATTTTGGCATCATCTACGGCATTTCCGCCTTTGGCCTGGCCAACCAGCTGTCGATCCCGCGCGAAGAGGCCGGCGCCTACATCAAGAAATACTTCGAACGCTTCCCCGGCATCCGCGATTATATCGACGCGACCAAGGCCTATGCCCGCGAATACGGCTATGTCGAAACGATCTTCGGCCGCCGCATCCACTACCCGGAGATACGGTCGTCAAACCCGTCGGTCCGTGCCTTCAACGAGCGCGCCTCGATCAACGCCCGGCTGCAGGGCACCGCGGCCGACATCATCCGCCGCGCCATGATCCGCATGGACGAAGCGCTGGAAAAGGCGAAGCTGTCCGCCCGCATGCTGCTGCAAGTGCATGACGAACTGGTCTTCGAGACGGCCGAAGCGGAGGTCGAGGCGACGATCCCCGTCGTGCGTCATGTCATGGAGAACGCCGCGATGCCGGCGGTGTCGATGTCGGTGCCGCTGCACGTCGACGCCCGCGCCGCCGACAATTGGGAAGAGGCGCATTAGCGCCTCATGCGGATGTCCGCGGCCGACCAGTTGCAATCTGTAGCGATCCTTCGCGCCCCCCTCTGTCCTGCCGGACATCTCCCCCACGAGGGGGGAGATTGGCAGCTTCGGCGCTGCAACCATCTTGCTCCGTTGGAGATTGGCGAAAGCCGGGATAATGGCCGATTTCCCCCGTGTGGGGGAGATGTCCGGCAGGACAGAGGGGGGCGCTCTCCCTCCGGCTTCCACCGCTAGGTCACGGCACAACCGGCCCTTAAGCCGCCTCGGCCAGGCATTTGGCACAGGTGCCGCGGAACTCGATCACCGCCTTCTTGGCGGCGAAGCCGGTCGAGCGTACCCATTCGTCGAGCCGGTGCCCGACATCATGGTCGGAGAATTCGGTCACCTGCCCGCATGTGTCGCAGATGGCAAAGGCGGTCATCGAATGGCTGTGGTCGTGCGGCTCGGCGCAGGCGACAAAGGAATTGAGGCTTTCGAGCCGGTGCACGAAGCCGGACTTCACCAGCGTGTCGAGCGCGCGATAGACCTGCAGCGGGGCGCGAAAACCCCGATCGCGAAGCTGGTCGAGCAATGTATAGGCGCTGAGCGGCCCGCTGGCGGCCTCGAGTTTCTCGAGCACGCACAACTGGTTTTTCGTCAGCACATCCCTTGCCGCCATGATCCTGTTCCAACCCGTTTTGCGCCGGTTGCTCGTCATTTTCCGCATGCAAGCGGCTTCAATTCTCTCCAGATAGCGACGAACCGGCCTTTTTGCTACTGTTTCTGTGCCGGCGCCGCAAACCTGAAGTGATTGCCCTGAATCACTTGCGTGGCGGACCCTTGCGCTCGGCGGAGGCGGCCCACAGATTGATGTCGGCCTCGCGCGCGTAGGTGTCGATTTCGGCGAGTTCGGCATCGCTGAAATCGAGCGCCTTCAGCGCGCCGACGCAATCCTCGACCTGTTCCGGCCGGCTGGCGCCGATCAGCGCCGAGGTCACCCGGCCCTTGCGCAGCACCCAGGCCAGCGCCATCTGCGCCAGCGTCTGGCCGCGTCGGCCGGCGATGGCGTTCAGCGCCTTGATGTTGACGATGGTCTTGTCGTTGATGAAGGCCGGCCGCAGCGACTTGCCCTGGCTAGCGCGGCTGCCCTCAGGGATGCCGCCGAGATATTTGTCGGTCAGCATGCCTTGCGCCAGCGGCGTGAACACGATCGAGCCGACGCCGAGCCCCTCCAGCGTGTCGAGCAGACCGTCGTCCTCGACCCAGCGGTTGAGCATCGAATAGCTCGGCTGATGGATGATGCAAGGCGTGCCGAGCTGCTTCAATATGTCGGCGGCCTCGCGCGTGCGCTGCGAATTGTAGGAGGAGATGCCGGCATAAAGCGCCTTGCCCGAGCGCACCGCGTGATCGAGCGCGCCCATCGTTTCTTCCAGCGGCGTTTCTGGATCGAAACGGTGCGAATAGAAGATGTCGACATAGTCGAGCCCCATCCGCTTCAGGCTCTGATCGAGGCTGGCCAGCACATATTTGCGCCCGCCCCACTCGCCATAGGGTCCGGCCCACATCTCATACCCGGCCTTGGTCGAGATGATCAGCTCGTCACGAAAAGAGGAGAAATCCGTCCGCAGGATTTCGCCGAAAGCCGTCTCCGCCGAACCGGGCGGCGGGCCGTAATTGTTGGCGAGGTCGAAATGCGTGATGCCGAGATCGAAGGCCTTGCGCGCGATCGCCTGCTTGGTCCGGTGCGGCGTGTCGTCACCGAAATTGTGCCAGAGCCCGAGCGAGATCGCTGGCAATTTCAGGCCGGATCGCCCGCAGCGATTGTAGACCATGTTCTCGTAACGGTTTTCGGCGGGGACATAGGGCATGGGAGATCCTCAAATCAAAAGCGAGCCCGGCAGTTGCCACCGCGATAAAGGGTGAGTCGGCTCTGCCTCTCACCCTTAGCCTCTCGCCGTTCCTGTGGGGAGAGGGATCGCTGAAGCGCTTGCGTTACTTCTTCTTCGCCAAGAGCCCATTCTTCTTCGCCAACAGCCCTTCCGCATCCTTGACGCCCAGTGCCGCAGGCCGTTCGCAGGTGGTCTGCATGGCAACGAACTTTCCGCTCGCGCCCGACCGCAACATGCCGGTCATCACATCGACCGCATGCAGCGCCAGGTCCATCGAACAGCGATGCGGCCGGCCTTCCGCAATCGCCAGCGCCATGTCGGCGAGACCGGCGGTGCGATAGTTGGCCATCATGCCGTGCGAATGCATCTGGTTGGCCACGCCGAACGGATGCTTCCATTTCGGCAGCTTCTTGACCGGCTTGGCGGCATTGGTGAAGCGAACGTCGCCGCCAAAGAAATTCGGATCCGGCAAAAACACCGTGCCCAATTCGCCGTAGAGTTCCATCGGCGCATGGCCATGGCTCCACACGTCCCAGCTGCTATTGAGCGTCACCACGGCGCCATTCTCGAACTCCATCACGCCGTGGATGGTCGTCGGCGTCGCGACCAGGATTTTTTCGCCCGCGCGCGGCTTCGAACTGATGGTGCGTTCTGTCGAGGGGATCGAAGCGAAGGCCGCCACCTGCTTCACCGGCCCGATCAGCTGGATCAGGTTGGTGATGTAATAGGGTCCGATATCAAGCACCGGACCAGCGCCAGGCTGGAAGAAAAAATCCGGATTGGGGTGCCAGTGCTCCATCCCATGGCTCATCACATGGCATGTGCCGCTGGTGATCTTGCCGAGCTTGCCACTGTCGATGAGGTTGCGGACGAGCTGGTGCGCGCCACCGAGGAAAGTGTCCGGCGCCGAGCCGATGCGCAGTCCGTCTCTCTCCGCCAGTTTCTTCAGGTCGAGCCCTTCCTTGACCGACAGCACGAACGGCTTTTCCGAATAGACGTGCTTGCCGGCATCGAGGATCTGTTTCGAAACCTCATAGTGCACCGCCGGAATGGTGAGGTTGACGATGATGTCGATGTCGCCGGCCTTGAGCAGCCCTTCGACTGTCTCGGCGCGCAGCTTGAACTCCTTCGCCCGAGTCTTGGCCGCATCCATGTCGATATCCGCGCAGGCGCGCATCTCGATGCCGCGAAACAGCGGCGCCAGTGAAAAATACGCCTTCGAGATGTTGCCGCAGCCGATGACGCCGACCCCAAGTTTTCTTGCCATGCTGGTTTGCTCCTAAAAGGTCTTGGCGGCTGCGATCGAGCGGCGGGCGAAGCGATCGATATCGTTGGGGTTGTCGTGTTCCATGACGTAGTATTTGGCGGCGCTGTTGGCGCGCAGCGCCTGGATCAGAGCGGCCCAGTCGATCGTGCCGTTGCCGACGTCCGACCAGCCGTCCTCGTCGAGGCCCTCGCCGGGCTTGGCGATGTCCTTGACATGGACGGAGGCGATGCGTTTGCCATGCTTCTCGATCCAGGGCAGCGGATCTTCGCCGCCGCGCACCACCCAGGCGACGTCCATCTCCCAGCCGATGTCGGGCGCTACCGCCAGGATATGGTCCTGCGGCACCGAACCGTCGGCAAGCTTCTTGAACTCGAAATCATGGTTGTGCCAGGCAAAGCCGTAGCCGGCCTTTTCAGCCGTCTCGCCGACCTTGGCCAGGCGCGCGCCGAAGCTGCGCCAGCCGGCGGCATCGGTTGGCCTGCTCTCGGCGACCAGATAGGGGCAGATGAGCAGCGTGATGCCGAGCGCGTCGGCGATCTTGCGCACGCCGTCGAAATCGTTCTCGAGCGCATCGATCGAGAAATGGCCGGTCGGCATGGCGAGGCCGTTCTTGTCGAGTTCGGCACGAAATGCCGCGGGGTCGTCATAGACGCCGCCGAACCCTTCTACTTGCGCGTAGCCGAGCTCGCCGAGCATCTTGAGCACCCCTACCCAGGGTTGGAAGTTGCGGGCGCTGTAAAGTTGGAATGACCAATTCATCGTCTCTGTCCGTTCTCTGGGGATGGATGTGCTTGGAGGGTGAATTCTCGGGGTGTTACAGGCGAGTGCCGGTGGCAGCGTCGAACAGCGAAGCGCGCATCGGGTCAAAACCGATGCTCACGGTGTCGGCGTTGTTCGGCGTGCGCTCAGATGTCACCCGCACGGTGAAATTCTGATTTGCGAGCTTTAGCCAGACCAGCGTGTCGGACCCCATGGGTTCGACGACCACGACGTTTGCCGTGGCTGTGAACGGCCATCCAGTGCCGCTGTTGAACGCGACATGCTCGGGCCGGATGCCGAACACCGCCGCTCCCGGCACCGGCTCCTTTTCGAAAGCGTAGGTGGCAAGCGGGATCCGCACTTCCTCGGCGACGAAGTGCCAGTTGCCATCGTCCTTCTCCAGCCGGCCGTCGAGGAAATTCATTGCCGGAGAGCCGAGGAAGCCGGCGACGAAACGGTTGACCGGGCGATTGTAGATGGTCTGCGGTGCGTCGAGCTGCTGGATGACGCCGCCCTTCATCACCGCGATGCGGTCGGCCAGAGTCATCGCCTCGATCTGGTCGTGGGTGACATAGATCATGGTGTTCTGCAGCTTGCTGTGCAGCAGTTTGATTTCGACACGCAGTTCGGCGCGCAGCTTGGCATCGAGATTGGAGAGCGGCTCATCGAACAGGAAGACGTCGACGTCGCGCACCAGCGCCCGCCCGATCGCCACACGCTGGCGCTGGCCGCCCGAAAGCGCCGAGGGCTTGCGCTGCAGCAATGGCTCGATCTGCAGGATCTCGGCGGCCCGCGCGATGCGCTTGGCGATCTCGTCCCTGGGGATGCCGGCGACGCGCAGCCCGAAGGACAGGTTCTTCTCCACCGTCATCTGCGGGTAGAGCGCATAGGACTGGAACACCATGCCGATGCCACGGTCCTTGGGTTCCTCCCAGGTGACGTTCTTGCCCTTGATGAAGATGCGGCCGTCCGAAACGTCGAGCAGGCCGGCGATGCAGTTGAGCAAGGTCGACTTGCCGCAGCCGGACGGCCCGAGCAGCACGATGAACTCGCCCTCGGCGACATCGATGTTGAGCGTCTCCAGCACCGAAATTGCGCCGAAATTCAGCGACAGGTCCTGGATTGAGACGCTGGGATTTTCGAGTCTTGTCATCATCATCCTTTCACCGCGCCGGCGGCGATGCCACGCACGAAAAGCTTGCCGGAAACGAAGTAGACGACGAGCGGTACCAGGCCGGTCAGGATGGTGGCGGCCATGTTGACGTTGTATTCCTTCACGCCTTGCACCGAGTTGACGATGTTGTTGAGCTGCACCGTCATCGGATAGGTGTCGGGGCGGGTGTAGACGACGCCGAACAGGAAGTCGTTCCAGATGCCGGTCACCTGCAGGATGATGGCGACGACGAAGATCGGCAGCGACATCGGCAGCATGATGCGGAAATAGATGCCCCAGAAGCCGGCGCCGTCGACGCGCGCCGCCCGGAACAGTTCCTCCGGCATGGAAGTGAAATAGTTGCGGAACAACAGCGTCAGGATCGGCATGCCGAAAATGGAATGGACGATCACCAGGCCGCTTAGGCTGCCGTAGAGGCCGATCTCACGCAGGATGATGACGATCGGATAGATCATCACCTGATAGGGAATGAAGGCGCCGACGATCAGGATCACGAAGAAAGTATCGGCTCCCTTGAAGCGCCAGTTGGCAAGCGCGTAGCCGTTCACCGAAGCGATGGCGATCGACAGGATGACCGACGGAACGGTGATGCGCACCGAATTCCAGAAGCCGCGCGAGAGCCCGTCGCAGTTGAGGCCGGTGCAGGCGCTGGACCAGGCCTTCACCCAAGGCTCGAAGGTGATCTCGAGCGGCGGCGAGAAGATGTTGCCGAGGCGTATCTCCGGCATGCCCTTGAGCGATGTGACCACCATCACGTAGAGCGGCAGCAGATAATACAGCGCCACCACGATCAGCGTGCCGTAGAGGAAGATGTTGCGGCGCGAGAACACATGCCGCGGCTTCGGCCCTCGCGGCCCGGATGCCTCAAGCCCGATAGAGCCCGTACCGGCAGGCAGGGGAACGGCAAGGTCAGCCACGCTTCTTGCCTCCGAATTCGAGATAGGCCCAGGGAACGATGACGATCACCACCGACAGCAGCATCATGGTCGAGGCGGCGAAGCCCTGGCCCAGGTTCTGGGCGAAGAACATGTAGTCATAGACATATTTGGCCGGCACTTCGGAGGCGATGCCGGGACCGCCGCTGGTTTGTGCGACAACCAGGTCATAGACCTTGACGATGCCGGCAGCGATGATGACCAGCGCGGTGATGAAGACCGGTCGCATCATCGGGATGATGATGAACAGATAGGTCTTCAGGGTGGGTATCCCATCCACCCGCGCGGCCTTCCAGATATCCTCGTCGATGCCGCGCAGGCCCGCCAGCATCAGGCACATGATGAGGCCGGTGCCTTGCCAGAGCGCGGCGATCAGGATGCCGTAGATGACGATGTCGGAATTGTAGAGCGGATCGAAGCTGAAGCTTTCCCAGCCGAGGCCGCGCACCACCCCCTGGATTCCGAACTCCGGGTTGAGCAGCCACTGCCAGACCAGACCGGTGACGATGAAGGAGAGCGCGAAGGGATAGAGGAAGATGGTGCGGAACGTGTCCTCGAAGCGGATCTTCTGGTCGAGCAGCGCCGCCAGTATGAAGCCGATGACCAGAGAGAACACCAGCGACAGCACGCCGTAGACCAGCAGGTTCTCGATCGAGACCAGCCAGCGCGGCGTCGACCACAGCCGATAATACTGGTCGAGCCCGACGAAGTTCAGCCGCGGCAGCAGTTTTGAATTGGTGAAGGAATAGAGCACCGTCCACGCGCTGCCGCCGACGAAGATCACCAGTGCGGTGAGGACCATCGGAATAGAGGCGACCTTGGCGTTAAGGTTGCGGAAGAGTTGGTTGGGGCGTTCGCTCTTGCTCATCTGCACAGCCGGGCTGGATCGGGTAAGGGCGGGAGGGTCAAGGCCGAAGAGTCTCTTGACCCGGAGCTCCCGGCCCCGCGGCGGGCCGGGAGCGAGCGGTTCGTCGATCGTCAGTCCGCTGAGGCGACGATGTCGGCGAAGCGCTTTTGCGCCTCTTCCACGGTCATGTCCGGCTTGGCGAAGAACTCGGAGAAAAGGTCCTCCTTCTGCTTTTGGGTGTCTTGCGACAGCAGCTGGTCCGTCCAGGGCATGACGCTGCCCTTGGCCAGGATGTCGAGCCCTTTCTTCATGCAGTCGTTCGCCGCCTTGAGGTCGATATCGCCGCGGACCGGCAGCGAGCCCTTCTTGAGGTTGAAGGCGACCTGCGTCTTGGGATCGAGCAGCGTTTCGGCCAGCGCTTCCTGCGCCTTGGACTTTTCCGCGTCCTGCAGCAGCGGGAAGTAGAAGGCATCGCCGCCGGTGGCGATGACCTCGTTCAGGCCAAGGCCGGGAAGACACGTATAGTCCTTGCCGGCGGTCTGCCCGGCAACCTGGAACTCCCCCTGCGCCCAGTCGCCCATGATCTGGCCGCCGGCCTTGCCGGAGATGACGAGATTGGTGGCCTGGTTCCAGTCCTGCACATTGGTGTTCTTCGCCATCTTGCGGGCATCGTCCGCGGCCTTGAATACCTTCGCGACCTCGGGCCCGGCGGCGAATTCGGCATCCTTGTCGCGATAGACCTTCAAGAAAGCGTCCGTGCCGCCGACCGCCGTAAGCAGCACGTCGAAGGCGCCCGAGGATTGCCAAGGCTGCCCGCCGACCGCCAGCGGTATGATGCCTGCCTTCTCCAGCGCGGGGGCGGCCGCGACATATTCATTCCAATTCTTCGGCACCGGCACACCGGCCTTTTCGAAGGCCGCGTTCGACAGCCACAGCCACTGCCAGGAGTGAATGTTGACCGGCACGCAATAGATCTTGCCGTCGAGGGTACAACCGTCGAGCAGGCTCTTCGGCTGCACGATTTCCGCCCACTTGTCCCTGGTGGCGAGCTCGGTCAAATCGGGCATCAGACCGGCCTGCACCAATTCTTCCGCTTGCCTTCCGTGGTTGAACTGGGTGGCGCCCATAGGGTCGCCGCCGGTGATGCGGCTGATCATGATTGGCCGCGCGGTGCCGCCGGAGCCGGCGATGGCGCCGTCGACCCAATGATTGCCTGTCGCGTCGAACGCCTTGGCGAATTCGGCGACCGCCGCCGCCTCGCCGCCTGAAGTCCACCAATGGGTGACTTCCAGATCGGTCGCTGCCGCCGGGCCGGCGAATGGCAGCGCGGTTGTCACCGCCAACGCAGCGGTCATGATTTGGTATCGCATTTCGGCTCCTCCCAGAATCTGAAACGTTACAGATTTTCGATACGGCAATTGTTGGAGGCGCGCAACCCCCGAACAGGAGCAGCTCGGCATTTTTTCGAGCCGCGAACAAACCCACCGCGCAACGTCCGCTACGGCACCGCAGCAAGGCAGGCTGCACTGCAAAATGATGCTGCAATGCGTGTAATTTGGCAAAACCTTGCTCAGCGGGCAGCCTTGCCGACGCACACCGACTTTGCGTCGAACGAAGCGCCGCTCATCCAGGCTAGCTTTTACTGGCCGCTGCGCGACGGCAAGTGACAATCTGTAACGTTTCAGGATATAGGGTGTTCATCACCGATTGCCGACCTGCACGGCAACTGCTATGCGCCTGACGGGCGGGATGAATGGACAGAGATCAGACGGAAAAGGACGACGAGGCCTCGGCACTGGGCAGGCCGACATTGAAGACGCTTGCCTTCATGACCGGGCTGGGCGTCACCACCGTGTCGCGGGCGTTGAAGGACGCGCCCGAGATCGGCGCCGAGACCAGGCGGCGCGTCCAGCTCGTCGCCAAGCAGATCGGCTACCGGCCGAACCGCGCCGGTGTGCGCCTGCGGACCGGCAAGACCAACGTCATCAGCCTCGTGCTCAACACCGAGCGCGAGATCATGAGCTTTGTCTCGGACATCATCTACGGCGTCTCGGAAGTCATCGCCGACACACCCTATCACCTGATCGTCACGCCCTATTCACGCTCTCAGGATCCCCTGGACCCGATACGTTATCTGGTGGAAACCGGTTCCGCCGACGGCGTCATCATTTCGCGCACCCAGCCGAATGACCCCAGGGCCCGTTACATGCTCGAGCGTGGCATTCCCTTTGCCACGCATGGCCGCACCGATATGGGGCTGATCCACCCCTATCATGATTTCGACAATTACGCGTTCGCGACCGAGGCTGTGCGCCACCTGGCCGGCATCGGCCGCCGCCGGCTGGCTCTGCTGGCGCCTCCAGTCGAGCTGACCTACCACAGTCATACGCTGAACGGCTTCACCGATGCGCTGAGCGAGGTCGGCGCCAGCGAGATCCCGTTCAACACCGTTTCGGTCGACCATTCGATCGAGCAGATCAGGATGAGGACCGCGCAGCTGATGCGCCGCGACGTCAGGCCGGACGGTTTCGTCAGCAGTGCCGCTGCCGCGACACTCGCCATCGTCGCCGGCATCGAGGACGCCGGGCTCAAGCTCGGCCGGGACGTCGACGTGGTGTCCAAGCAGTCGTCCGACCTGCTGCACCTGTTCCGCAGGGAATTGCTGGTGGTCAACGAGAACTTCCGGCTGGCCGGCGCCGAGCTCGCCCGCTCAGTGTTGGGCTGGATCGGCGGCGCAACACCTGGCTCCTTGCAGAGCCTGAGCAAGCCGACCGGGGTTCTGGCCTATCGCCCTCCCGACTAGAGCGGGATACGTTCAAATTGAACTGGGCATCCCTCTCCATCTATTTGTCTTAGCCGCATTTCTGCGGCGCCAAGTGATTCCACTGGCTGCAAAATGCGCGCTGCTGACTGGCAGCCTTGGGCCGGAGAACGAACCCGGCAGCTGCGGAACCTGGACCTTCAAAAGCGGACAGGTGACGGCGACTGCCGTAAAATGGGCATAGAAGATAGGTGGATGCACGGAGATAGTAATGATGGCGCCACTCCAATCAACTTTCCAATGCTAGCCTTACGGCTGAAATCTGAAGCGGTTCATCTCTGCCTCCAATCACATGAAATCCGAGGTTCTCCGCGACGACATGTGGAGGTAGAACACGGATACCGGCGAGAAGATCTGCGGAGACCAGAATGGGATGACCGAGAGCCTTGGATAGCGACTCCAGACGTCCAGTGGTGTTCACGACATCGCCGAAATACGCGATCTTGTGTCGCTCAAGGCCAATCTCAGCGGTAACGACCGACCCGCAATGCAGCACGGCGCGAAACTCCGGCACCTGCCCGAAACGCGCTTGCCACGCCGCCGCCTGATCCCTTATGGCCGCCGCGAAGTCGAAGACGCAACGAAGACACGCGGCGTCCCGCATGCCGCGAGCCATGGGCCAGGTGACCAGCGCCATATCCCCGATGTAGTCGTCAATAGAGCCCTGGGAGCGACGAACAGGCGACGCAAGTGCGTTGAATATCTGTCCGAGGTAGGCCTGGGTCTCCAGACCTCCGTACCGATCCGCGAATTTCGTGGAGCCACTGACATCGAGGAACAGAAAGATCCGCTCCTCCTTGATGGGACAGTGATAACGACCGAGAAGCAGGCTGGTGAACAGGCTTGGCCCGATAAGGTCACGCAGTCGGAACACGAATGCGACGAGGGTGGAGACGCCGAGTGAATACAAAAGACCGGACTCCGACATCACCATGGCTTCGCGAGCGGTGCTCATATAGCCGAGGAGATGGTGAAGCGCTGTGCCGGCGGCGGCGTTGCCGATCAAGATCATCAACACGTAGGTTGCGATCGTAGCCACGACGAAGACAGGCGTTGCCGCTTGCCGGATCACATTGCGCCATCGGCGCAAGATAACGCCGCGCTCATACAACAGAATAGGAGTTCCGATGAACACGCCCCTGACTGCGGAGTGCAGGGCCTCGACGTCGAACATCAGTGCGTAGGCCAAGCCCGCTACTGCCCCCACAATGGGTGCGAGGAGCCACGGCAAAGGGCGACGAAAGCGGTCGCGGCCAGTGTTCATTTCGTATCCTGCTCGATGACATCCGGGGACTGCCCCGGCCTGTTGCTCGGTGCGGTTGTGATTTCATAGTTTCGCCCTGGGCACCCTCGATCATGTATCGTGGTATTGCCGTTTGCTCAGGCTAGACTCGCCAACTGAAATATGGCGTCTGCAAATGCCTTCGGTGCTTCCTGAGGAAGATTATGCCCTATGCCGCCGGATATGAGCCGGTGCTCGTATTTGCCGGAGAACATCTTGGCGTAGGCGCTGGGGTCGGGATGCGGCGCGCCGTTGGCGTCGCCCTCCAGAGTGATCGTCGGCACGGCGATGACCGGAGCTTTCGCAAGTCGCCGCTCCAGTTCGTCATATTGTGGCTCGCCTTCCGCCAACCCAAGCCGCCAGCGGTAGTTGTGTACTACGATCTCGACATGATCCGGATTGTCGAAGGCGGTAGCGCTGCGCTCGAAGGTTGCATTGTCGAAATTCCACTGCGGCGAGGCAATCTGCCAAATCAGCCTGGCAAAGTCCCGCCGGTACTTTTCGTAGCCGGCCTGGCCGCGTTCTGTGGCGAAGTAGTACTGGTACCACCATTGCAGTTCGGCTTTCGGTGGCAGTGGCATCTTGTTGGCCTCCTGGCTGCCGATCAGATAGCCGCTGACCGAAACAAGGGCCTTGCAGCGTTCGGGCCACAATGCCGCGACGATGTTGGCCGTGCGTGCGCCCCAGTCGCAACCGCCGACAATCGCCTTATCGATCTGCAGTGCATCCATCAGCTTGATGACGTCGAC
This sequence comes from Mesorhizobium sp. WSM4837, assembly GCF_055811435.1. Lineage (NCBI taxonomy): Bacteria > Pseudomonadati > Pseudomonadota > Alphaproteobacteria > Hyphomicrobiales > Phyllobacteriaceae > Mesorhizobium > Mesorhizobium sp. WSM4837. The sequence goes on along the minus strand of NZ_JBVVQE010000007.1, from coordinate 14,000 downwards.
CGCGACCACCGCCTGCTGGCCATTTCGCGGTGTTTCGCTGGAGAGAAACTGCGTCGAGCCGTAGCCGCGCAGATAGGGGACGATGACTCGAAAGCCCCTCGACGCCAAAATGGGTGCAACGTCGACATAAGTGTGAATGTCATAGGGCCAGCCATGCAGGAGGATGACCGGCGCACCGTCGGCCGGTCCGAGCTCCGCATATCCGACGTTGAGCACGCCCGCGGTGACCTGTTTCAACGGGCGGAACGATGTAGTCGTGCCCGGTTTGATTGTTGTGGCACCCGTTTTCGTCATGCTGAGTTGTGCGCCTGCCGAGCCGGCCGTGGCAAACTGAACGGCCGCGACGGTGGTGACGGCCACGCCCAAAAGGTGCCGTCGATGGAGGTCGATCTGTTCGGTCATAGTGGTTTGTACCCGTTGATAAGGCATGGTGCCTGGTGGAAGATTATCTTCGGTCGATTGTCACATCGGACACGTCGACCGTGATAGGTAATGCTTGGTTTGCGACCCCTCGGTGTCATGGAGGAGCACACGCCGCCGTGTCGGGAATACGAAGCCGTCTTTACTCAGGCTGACTCATTGAGTTTTCGCTTTCTTACGCGGCCACGGCGACGCCGTACCGCGCCGGCGAGGCGTTGAGCGAAAGGTTTGGGATGAGTTTCTGCCGGGCCGCCTCATAGGCGTGCCAGTCGGCGACGTCGGGAAGCGAGGGAATAGTCACCAACTCGCCCTGGTCGAGGCCGGCAAGGGCCGCGTCGACGAGGTCATCGGACTGCATGATCGCCTTGCTCGGCAGATCGTCGAGTGAACCTCCTGATACGTCCCAGAAATTGGTGGCTATGGCGCCGGGCAGAACCGCCTGGATGCGCAGCTTCTTGTCCGCCAGTTCATTGTGGAGCGAAAGGCTGAAAGCGAGCACAAAGGCTTTCGTCGCGCCATAGACGCCGTTGAGAAGCTCAGGTGCGATAGCGACGGCCGAGGAGATGTTGATGATCGTGCCGCCGCCGCGCGCCACAAAGGCCGGAGCCGCGGCATAAGTCAGGCGAGTCAGCGCCGTGATGTTGAGCCCGATCATCGCCTGCATTTTGTCCACGTCGGACTCCAAAAGCGGCGCGACGGCGCCGATGCCAGCGTTATTTACCAACATCGTGATGGCGGGATCGGTGCCGAGCACCATCTCGATCCGGCCCAGATCCGTCTTGTCGTTGAGGTCAGCGGCAATGGTACTGATCTTGCAACTCGTTGAGCCGGCGATGCGCTTGGCCATTTCGTCCAGCCTCTTCTGGCTGCGCGCCACGAGAATGAGGTCATAGCCGCGGCGCGCCAGCCGGTCGGCGTAGATCGCTCCAATGCCGGCCGAGGCGCCGGTCACCAGAGCAATGCCCATTTTGGAGTGCGTCATGATCGTTCTCCCATTCGATTGCGCCGGCAACAGCGCGTGAAAACATCAGCGGCAAACCAGGCTTGGATCGCCGGTTGAACTGGGCGGCGGGACGGCGAACCGTCCCGCTCACCCGATTTTGGGTTGCTGCTTAGAGCGGCAGCGGCTTGCCCGCCTGCTCCGCCACCATGTACTTGGCGTACCAGTCCGGCCAATTCTCATCGCGCTGGCCGCCATTGCGCTTTTCGTGCTCGCCGTGTGCTTCTGACGCGCGCCGCATCGCTGAGGCCAGATCAGCCTCAGAAGCGTAATTTGTCATGTTGGTGTCGATCCGGCCGGGAAACCGGGTAGTGACTTCCTGCAGCAGCCACTCATTGCCGTCCGGATCACTGAACGTGGCATAGCTGAAGTAACTGCGGCGCTCCGGATCCAGACCTGTGATGGCCGGCTTTCCAGGCCCGGCGCGGTGGAAAATCTCGCTCACCTCAACACCGTGAGCGATGAGCTCTTCGCGCGCTGCGACGATGTCCGACACGACCAGATATAGTCCTCGAGCCGACCCCGGCGTGGCCGACGTGATCCCCTTGCCGAAGTGAATCGAGCTCGGCGAACCCGGGGGCGTGAACTGAACAGCGTGAAAGTCGTCCCCGACGGCAAAGTCGGCGTCAAGCCGCCAACCCAGGTCGCCGTAGAAGCGCTTGGAGCGCTCGACTTCTGCGACAGGGATAACGACAACCTCTAGTTTCATGTCGGTCACCTTGTTGGAGGGCGCGACGTCTCTTGCGATGACAGCCTGGTTCATGATGATCTCCTTTCGTGTTAGTGCAGTGTTGAAGTGTTGATGCATTCGCCTGCGGTGGGTGACCGGGGCGTTAGTCACTAGGCTCCACGAGCGGCTTTCCTTTTTCAACGAAATACGTGGCGAGCTCGGCTGCATTGCCGCTGCCGACGTTCTTTGCCGAGTGGACTGTGCCAGTCGGGATGAACAGGACCTCGCCGGCACTGAGCGTCACCGGTGGGCTGCCTTCGAGCTGGTATTCCAGCAGGCCCTCGATGACGTAGACGATCTCCTCGCCGTGGTGGCTGTGGTTTGGCGCCAAGACCCCGGGCGCGATGTCGACGCGTACCTGAACGACCTCGCGTCCTGGCACGCTTAAATCGTGTTGTTGGAGATCGGTGCGCTTGATTCCTGATGATTGCCCCCAAGCCATGGGCAGCACGCAGCCGCTTCCGGCGATCAAAATTATCGCTGCAATAATTCGGTTCTTCATTGGATTTTCTCTCGTTTGACGGTTGGATTGACAGTCAGTGTGCCGGCCGCAGAGACCTGAACGCGGCGCGCAGTTCGGCCGAGAAGAGTTCCGGCTCCTCCCAGGCGGCGAAGTGTCCGCCCTTGTTCACTTCTTTGAAGTAGATCAGGTTGGGATAGGCGCGGCGGGCCCAGGTCTCGGGCGCTCGATAGACCTCTTCCGGGAATACCGAGATGGCGACCGGGAGCCCGATATCGGAGGTTTTCTGCGCCGCTGCGAGAAGGACACTCTGGCCCATCGTCTCCCAGTAGAGCCGGGCCGCCGAAGTCGCGCTGTTCGTCAGCCAGTACAGCGTGACGTCGTCCAGCATCTCGTCCTTGCTGAGCAGGCGCTCGGGTTCGCCGTTGTTGTAATCGTACATCCAGCCGGCGAGCCCGGCCGGCGAATCCGTCAATGCGTAGCCGATCGCCTGAGGCCGCGTGCCCATCATTGCCGCGTAGGCCCGATATTTCTTGTAAAAGGTTTCGAGCGAACCAAACGCGACACCTTCCTTCTCGGTGAGGCTGGCTGGCGCCGGCCCGCCGGCGGCAAGGACTGCGGCCACGTCCGCCGGTATCGTTGCCGGCAAATTGATGTGGATGCCAAGCAATCCCTTTGGCGCCTGGCGTGCCATCGCGCTGGAAACGGGCGCGCCCCAGTCGCCGCCCTGGGCAACAAAGTGGTCGTAGCCCAGGCGCTGCATCAGTTCGGTCCAGGCACTTGCGATGCGGTCTGGATTCCAGCCCACGCCGCGCGGCTTGCCGGAGAATCCGTAGCCGGGCATCGAGGGCAGCACCAGGTCGAAGGCATCCTCAGGCTTGCCGCCATGCTGCGCGGGGTCCGTGAGCGGGCCGACCGTCTGGAGCAGTTCGAAGACGGAGCCGGGCCAACCATGCGTCATGATCAGCGGCAGGGCGTTGGGTTGCTTCGACCGAATGTGCAGGAAGTGGATATCGAGCCCGTCGATCTCGGTCATGAACTGCGGCAGGGCATTCAGCTTTGCCTCAGCCTTGCGCCAGTCGTACTCGGTTCCCCAGTAGCGGACGATCTCCTGCAATCGTGCGAGCTGAATGCCCTGCGACCGATCGGCGACTGTCTCCTGGTCAGGCCACCGTGTCGCCATGATGCGCCGGCGAAGCTCGTCAATCTCTTCCTGCGGGATGTTGACCGTGAACGGGCGGATCGAACTGCTGGTGGCTGCAGCGTTAAGCGTTCCGGGAAGCAGGCCCACGGCCCCGGCGGCGGCGGCGGCGGTCGCAACAAGAATTTCGCGCCGAGTAAGTGACCGTGCCGACATGACACCCTCCCTGTTTGCTGATGCTTTTGGACGGCACACAGATCGACTGTCAGGCGAGGCAAAGCTATTGCACGATGGTATCGGCGATACCTTTGTATTGGCCCGGCGATGCCTCATCGTCCCGTCGGACCGACACCAAGGCACAATGGACGCCGCTATCACGCCGGCGCATTGTCACGGCACGCGATAATCGCGAAAGGACCGCAATGGAGATCGAACAGAGCCGCGTTTTGGATGCACTTCCGGCTATGGTGTGGACCGCGAAACCGGACGGGCATGCCGACTTCGTCAATCGACGCTGGTCAGACTATACGGGGCTCGATCTTGATCAGGTCCGCTTCTCCGGGTGGCAGGCTGCGATCGACCCGCAAGACTTGCCGAACCTGACCGAGAGTTGGCGATCGATACTGGCTTCCGGGGAACCCGGCGAAATGGAAGCGCGCATGCGGCGCGCCGACGGACAATACCGATGGTTCGTGATCCATTGCAGTCCGCTGCGTGACGATGTTGGTCGTATCGTCGAGTGGTATGCGATCAACACCGACATCGATCAAAGGAAACGCGCCGAAGAAACGCTTCGGCAGGACGAGGCGAGGCTGACCGCCGCAGAGCGAGATATTCGGCAGACGATCGATACGATCCCCGTATTCGTTGCAACATACAGTCCGGACGGAACGCGCACTTTCGTGAACCGGACGTGGCAAGACTACATGGGCCTCACACTCGAGGACGCGACAGGTCCATCCGGGAAGACATTTCCGCATTTCTATCCGGATGATGTAGAGCGGAACGATGCGGCGTGGAGAGTTGCACTGGAAAGCGGCGAGCCGCTTACCATTGACGTGCGGGTTAGGCGCGCCGATGGACAATATCGCTGGCACACATCTCGCCGCGTGCCCCATCGCGACGAAAACGGACGCGTCATCCGTTGGTATTCGGTCGGCATAGACATTGACGACCAGAGGCGCGCCGAAGAGGCGCTGCTTGCGAGCAGGCACGATCTTGGCCTCATCATCAACACCATACCTGTGATGGCATGGTCGGCTCGTCCTGACGGGTCACCTGAATTCTTCAACCAGCATTATCTCCACTACGTGGGCCTCTCCATTGGCCAGTCAAAGGATTGGGAGCCGGCCGGTCCATTGTCCGAGTATTGGGACTTGACTGCGGCTGTCCATCCCGGCGACGTAGACCGACTTGCCGCCACATGGGAGGCCATATTGGCGTCAGGGAAGTCGGGGGAAGCCGAAGCACGCCTCCGCCGCTTCGACGGCAAGTATCGGTGGTTCCTATTTCGGGCCAATCCCCTGCGCGACGAAGCCGGAAACATCGTCAAATGGTACGGCACGCATACCGACATCCACGGGCGAAAGCGTGCCGAAGACGCGCTCAAGCGCAGCGAAGCATTCCTGTCGGAGGGTCAGTACCTTGCCCGCATGGGGAATTTGTCCTGGCAAGTCGCAACGGGCAAGATCACCTGGTCCGAGCCTCTTTACCGCATCTTCGAGTTCGAGCCGGGTACGCTCGTAACGCTCGAACGAATAGCCAGCCGAGTTCATCCCGAAGACCTGCCTCTGATGGGGGACATGGTTGAACGGGCGCAGCGCGGTGATAGCGACTTTGAGTACCAGCACCGGATTCTCTTGCCCGACCTGTCGGTCAAGCACCTGCACTTGATCGCCCACCGCGCACGCAACGATTCCGGCCACGTCGAGTATGTCGGCGCGGTTCTTGACATCACACAACGGCGGCGCTCCGAAGAGGCGCTGGAGAAAGTCCGATCCGAACTTGCACAAGCTACGCGGACTATGAGCTTGGGTGTGTTGACCGCGTCGATTGCACACGAAGTGAACCAACCGCTCTCGGGCATTGTCACCAACGCCGGCACCTGCCTTCGCATGCTGGCGGCCGACCCGCCTAATGTTGACGGCGCGCGGGAAACTGCGCGGCGTACAATCAGGGATGGCAACCGCGCGGCTGATGTGATCGCCCGGCTTCGCGCTCTGTTTGCCAAAAGGGCCACGATAGTTGAACCGGTCGATCTCAATAGCGCTGCGGCAGATGTGGTCGCATTGTTTTCCGGAGACCTTCAGCGAAACAAGGTGCTCCTTCAGACCCAGCTTGCAGACGGACTGCCGCTCGTCGGCGGCGATCGGGTCCAACTGCAACAGGTCATCATGAACCTGTTGCGCAACGCATCCGACGCGATGGTCGCCGTCGACGATCGACCAAGACTTGTCGTGCTTGGCACTCGGCTCGGGGAGGACGGAAAGGTACACCTTTTCGTGCGGGATACCGGAATCGGGTTCGATGCTCAGGGTGCTGAGCGGCTTTTCGAAGCCTTCTACACGACCAAAGCCGAGGGCATGGGAATAGGCCTGTCTGTCAGTCGTTCCATCGTCGAAAGCCATGGCGGGCGGCTTTGGGCGGAGGCGAATGTCGGTCCTGGATCGACCTTCTCGTTTTCAATCCACGAATATCTCCGCGCAGAGTCACCACCTGCCCATCCGTCTGGCGCCATATCGGCACCGACCAGCAGCAGCGCCTCAATCCAACGAGGTTTTTCATGAACGTTCGCCGCCCACTCGTGTCGATCGTCGATGACGATGAGTCCGTGCGCGAGTCTCTGCCCGACCTGTTGAGGGAGTTCGGCTTCCGTGCCGAAGCGTTCTCTTCGGCGGAGCAGTTTCTGGGGTCAGGCATCATCAACGAGACCGAGTGCCTGGTGCTTGACATCAGCATGCCCGGCATGACGGGGCCTGATCTCGAACGAGAGTTGGCGCGCCGGGGCCAGCCTATCCCAATCATCTACATTACGGCGCAGAGATATGAGACCGCGCGGCCGGACCTTCTAAAAAAGGGTGCGGTAGAATGCCTGTTCAAGCCGTTTAGCGACACAGCCCTGCAGAAAGCGCTCGACCTGGCCTTCGCTAATGATTGAACGCGACTTGCTATGCCGATCCGCAAGCGATACTTCCCGCACACACGGATTTGGCAACTGCACCGAGCAAGGGCAAAGGCCGGCATCATGTCACACGAAACGCCTGTCGTATTCGTCGTTGACGACGACATTTCTGTGCGTGAATCGCTCGAATTGCTCATCCGTTCAGCGGGCTTCCATCCGGAGCCCTGCTCATCGGCGCAGGAATTTCTCTCTCGGCCCCGAGCCCTGGTTCCGAATTGTCTGATTCTTGACGTCAACCTTCCCGATCTCAGCGGGCTCGACTTGCAACAGCTCGTCTCCGTCGAGCGAACCGACATGCCGATTATCTTCGTCACTGGCTACGGCGACGTGCCGATGACAGTCAAAGCGATGAAGGCCGGAGCCGTAGAATTCCTCACCAAGCCGTTTGGGGACGACGTGCTCATGACAGCCGTCGAGTACGCACTTGAACGCAGCCGGACTGCACGTGCGAACGAGTTGGACAAGCAAGTGCTCCGTGAGCGCTATTCATCACTCAGTCCACGCGAAGCGGAGGTGATGGCGCTGGTCGTGACGGGACTGTTGAACAAGCAGGTTGGCTTCAAGCTCGGCATCAGCGAGATCACAGTAAAAGCCCATCGCGGCCAGGTGATGCGAAAGATGAAGGCCGGTTCCCTTCCCGAACTGGTCACCATGGCTGCAAGGCTGAATCTCGGGCAGTCACCGCATCCCAGTTCGTTGCAAAGCCGAGGTGTCACGTCCTGGCGCGACGGCTAAATAGCCAAATCAAAAATTCGGTGCACACTGTTGGCAATCGCGCGCGGCCGCTCTGCCCCGGGTTCTCTGGAAACCGACCCGAATGCATCGTCCCGTCAATACATGTTGACACGAGACGATTTCGTCAACTAATGTTGACGCATGATCGATGTCCACCAACTGCCCACACCTGACGAGCCGGAGCAAGCATTGGCTGCGGTCGTAGCGCTTCGGCGAGCGGCTGACCTGTTGGAGCGTAGAGCTGTCAGGGCGGCCCTGAAGCAAGGTTGGTCCTGGGCGAAGATTGCCCAGGCACTCGGCATCTCCAAACAGGCAGCCCATAAGCGGCTGTCCGACATCAACGCCCCGGCCAATCCGCCATAGGAGACGATCATGCTCAGCGGCATCAAAACCCGTCTATCGAACGTCCGCACCATCAAGACACTGTGCGAAAGTGCCGAACACTACGCTTTAAAGGACCAGCAGCGACAGGCCGGAGCCGAACATTTCCTGCTGGCGGCTATCGATCTTCCCGACAATACCGCCCGTCTCGCATTCCGCGAAGTTGGGACGGACGCCGCTGCCTTCCGCGCCGCGGTCGGCGCTCAATATTGGGAAGCCCTGCGCTCCGTTGGGGTGAACGCCGGCGAACAAATATCCGGGGGTTTAACCCCAGAACCGCTTCAGGGAGCTGCAGGCCTTTATGACGCAGCCCCGTCGGGAGCTGAGGTGATGAAGGAATTGGCGGCCAATCGAAACGATCACCGTCCACTGCTGGGTGCGCATGTCGTGGCTATAGTCGCAGCGATGGAGCAGGGAGTGGCGGCACGTGCGTTGCGCTGCATGGGAGTCGATCCCGCTGCGCTGAAGGCGGCGGCGAACAAGTTCTCGCGCGCCAGCTATCGGCACACGGGACTGACCGGCGCCTGACGTCCAGATCCAAGACTATTCAGCATCAATGCATGAAATACGATCGAGCCACAGCTTGGGAGGCTCCTTCGACTGGCCGCCCGCTCCGCTCCCCCAAGGGCCATGGAAGGCGCCCGGCCCGTCGATCCGTTCGAAGCCGTGCGCGCCGAAGAAATAGCGTTGCGCCTGGATCAGGTTCGAGGTGCCGCGGCCCTGGCGATAGCTGAACCCGCTGCCAGCCGTCCAGATCCACCGCCCTACGGAATCAGCATCAAACAGAAGGAGGAAGTTGAAGGCTGATATCGGGCGTACGTGCAGCTCATACCGTGAATCATAGCTTCGTTCTCCCGAAATCACGGTGATCAGGCGCTGGCACTCCGAGTGGGCGAACCTTCCGGTTGCGCGAGCAATGCCTATCGGCCGCGCTCGGCGCGCCACGTTTTGAACCGTTCGGCGTGTTCGTCTCGCGTGCAGGGATAGAGCCCGATTATCGGAACGCCCGCCTTAACCTATTCGACCACGAAATCCTCGTAGATCGTCATCTCAGCCGCCTCATCGGCCACCTCGCCCGCGATTTCCCGGGGAATGACGATGACGCTATCGTCGTCTCCAATCACGATATCTCCGGGGAACACGGCCACGTCACCGCAACCGATCGGCACGTTCAGGTCCAATGCCTCGTGCAGAGTGAGATTGGTAGGGCTGGACGGCCGCGTATGGTAGGCCGGGATATCGAGTCCGCCGATCACCGCGGCGTCGCGGAACCCGCCGTCGCTAACGGCGCCGGCGACCCCGCGCACCATCAAACGAGTCACCAGGATGTCGCCCGCGGACGCCGCGCGGGGATCTTTGCGGCTGTCCATGACGAGCACGTGGCCCGCCGGGCAGGTTTCGACGGCGACGCGCTGCGGATGATCCGGCTTGCGGAATTCAGTGAGTTGGTTACGGTCCTCGCGCGCGGGGATGTAGCGCAGCGTAAAGGCCGGCCCGACCATGTTGCGGCCTTTTCGCTGCAGCGGACCCACGCCCTGGATTACCTGGTTGCGCAGGCCGCGCTTGAACAGCGCTGTGGCCAGGGTGGCGACGGAAACGCCCATCAGTTTTTCGCGCAGTTTCTCGTCCATGTTCGCTTCCTCAATTCAGGTGCTGGCACTGCAAGCGCCGTGGTTTCTCCGGTCGCCGGTGTGGGCGGAAGGCAATTCGCAATTCAGTTGGGATTTCCCGCCGCAAGGCGGTTCGCGACTAAAAAGGCGTCGAGCCTCGCCTGCTGCGCCGAAGTGAGCGGCCAGGCCGAGGGCGGGCGCGTCGGTCCGCAGCCAAGGCCCTGCGCGATCAGCGCCGCTTTTACGCCGGTCACGTTGGCGCCGCCCATCTCCTCCGCGCGGATGTCCTCGAAGACTCGCATTCCATCGATGAGCGCGTTCGCCTTCTCGAATTCGCCGGCCTCGAGTGCGGCATGGATCGCGACCGACCGTTCGGGCCATACGTTTATCAGCCCGGAGGTGAACCCTCGCGCGCCGACGGCATAAAAAACCGGCGCCCAGACCTCGGCGAGCCCTCCCACCCATACGATCGAGGGGTCGCAGGCGGCCCGCGCTTCCGCCAGGCGCAGCGGGTTCGGTGTCGCCCACTTCACGCCCTTGACACCTGGAAGGCCGCACAGCTCGGCGATGGCGCGCGTGCCGATCGTGTCGTTGCGCAGATAGAGCATCATGGGCAGGCCGCCCGACGCGTCGGCCACCGCGTTCAGGTAGTCGACCAGCCCTCGCGGCGCGACGAATGCGTCGGGCGGCTGGTGCACCATCAGCGCCGCGGCTCCGGCCTCGGCGGATGCTTTCGCCAGCTTTCGCGCGTCACGGATGCCCCGGCCGACGCCCGTGAGCACCGGCGCGCGGCCGGCTACCATCGAGACGACCTCACGCGCCATCGTCACCGCCTCGTCGGTTGTCAGCGCATAGAACTCGCCGGTGTTGCCGTTGACCACCGGCATGTGCACGCCGGCGTCGAGCGCCCTGTCGAGGATCGGGGAAAGCCGTTCGGGCGCGATGTCGCCGCGTTTGTCGTAAGGCGTAACCAGAATGCCCGATATGCCGGTCAGCGCCTTGTCGAGGGAAAATGTCATGCCTGGCCTTTCAGAAGATGTCCGGTTCGCCGGTTGAAGCGCCGAAATCGCGTTCGAGGAAGTCGAAGTCGCAACCTTTGTCGGCCTGCGTCACATGACGCGAGAACATCCAGCCCCAGCCCCGTTCGAAATGCGGCGCCGGAGGACACCGTTCGGCCCGGCGTCGCGCCAGTTCGTCGTCCGCCACCAGCATGTCCAGGCGCCGGTTCGGCAAATCCAGCCGCACGATGTCGCCTGTCCGCAGCAGCGCAAGCGGCCCGCCGATGTAGGCCTCCGGCGCGACGTGAAGCACGCACGCTCCGTAAGAGGTTCCCGACATCCGCGCATCGGAGATGCGCAGCATGTCGCGATGACCCTTTCTGATCAGCGCCCTGGGGATCGGAAGCATGCCCCATTCGGGAAAACCCGGTCCGCCGAGCGGGCCGGCGTTCCTCAGCACCAGCACGTGGTCCGGCGTGACGTCGAGATTTTCGTCGTCGATCGCCGCCTTCATCGCCGGATAGCTGTCGAAGACAAGAGCCGGGCCTTCGTGAATATGGAATCGAGGGTCGCAGGCGGCCGGCTTGATGACGGCGCCATCTGGGCAGAGGTTGCCGCGCAGCACGGCGAGCGACCCTTCTGAATAGACCGGGTTGGACAGCGGGCGGATCACGTCGTCGTTCCACACCTGCGCGCCCTCGAGCGTTTCGCCGAGCGATTTGCCGGTGACCGTCAGCGTGGAAAGGTCGAGCCGCTCGCTTAATTGCGCCATCAGCGCACGGAGGCCGCCGGCGTAGTAAAAATCGTCCATCAGGTAGTCCTTGCCGGCGGGGCGGACGTTGGCGATGAGCGGGGTGGCACGGCCGAGCGCGTCAAGATCGTCGAGAGTCAGCGGCACGCCGGCGCGGCGCGCCATCGCGATGAGGTGAACCACGGCGTTCGTCGAACAGCCGGTGGCCATCGCGACGATAGCCGCGTTCCTGACGGCTGCCGCGGTGACGATCTTATCGGGGGTGAGGTCGTCCCAAACCACGTCGACGATGCGCCGTCCGCATGCTGCCGACATGCGCTGGTGGTCCGAATCGACGGCGGGTATCGAGGAAGCGCCCGGCAGCGACAGCCCCAGCGCTTCCGTGATCGCGGTCATCGTCGAGGCCGTGCCCATCGTCATGCAAACGCCGGCCGACCGCGCGATGCCGCCCTGGATACCCGTCCACTCGTCATCCGAAATCTTGCCCGCACGCCTCTCGTCCCAGAATTTCCAGGCATCCGAACCGGAGCCCAGCGTCTTGCCGGCGTAGTTGCCGCGCAGCATCGGGCCGGCGGGAAGGAAGATCATCGGCACGCCGGCGCTGAGCGCGCCCATCACCAGCCCCGGCGTGGTCTTGTCGCACCCGCCCATCAGCACCACGCCGTCGAGCGGATGCGAGCGGATCATCTCCTCCGTCTCCATCGCCAGCATGTTGCGATAGAGCATCGAGGTCGGCTTGGTGAAGCTCTCGTCGACCGACAGTGTAGGCAATTCGACGGCGAACCCGCCCGCCTGAGCGACGCCGCGCTTCACGTCCTGCGCCCGCTCGCGAAAATGCGCGTGGCAGGAGTTGAGCTCCGACCAGGTGTTGAGAACCCCGATCACCGGCCTGTCGCGAAAATCCTCCTCGGAATAACCGAGCTGCATCAGCCGCGACCGGTGGCCGAAGCTGCGCAGATCGTCCGGCGCAAACCAGCGCGCCGACCGCAGCGACGCCGGTGTTCTGCGGTTGTCGTCGGGCATGACATCCTCCACGCGTATCGCTCGATGTATGCGGTAACATTCATGTTTGTCAATTTGGTGCGTCCGCGTAGAACAGAATTTCTACCCGCCAATGTCGGTACGGTTGACAGAAACGCTCGTTCTCGTGCAAGAGGATGTATGCGCTAACATAGATGCGCATGGGAGCGGGTTGTGCGGCAGTGGGAGATTGCCGCGCGACCCTGAGATCGCGCCGCGGGTTCCGCGGCCCAGGGAGGACATCATGAAACTGACCCGTAGATCCCTTCTCGCAACAGGAGCCGGGGCCGCCGTCGCGCTGGCGAGCCCGTTCGTCGCGCGTGCGCAGAGCCTGCCGCGCAACATCCGAATGGTCATCGGTTCGACTTCGACGGGCGGCGACACCTACCAAAACTCGTCGATCGCCGCCGAAGCGCTGGCGCAGAAGCTGGGCGTGAACATTCGGGTCGACCCGGCGGGCACCAGTGAGGCGCTGAACGCCACCGGCCGCGATTCCCGCGGCACGACGATCATGCTGCACCACGACCAGATTTATCTCTCCTATCTCTACGGAGTGCCGGGCGTCCCCGATGCCTTCGCTGATTTCGCGATCGGACCGACTGTGGCAATCAACCCCGGCGACTGCTTCCTCGTTCCCAAGAAGTCCCCCTATCAGTCGATGGAGGACGTTTTCGCGGCAGCCGCAAAAGGCGAGAAGGTTCGCGTCGCCATCCAGCCGGGCGGCGTCTCGGAGATCGGTTTCACCGGCATGCGCAATGCTGCCCGCGTGCGCAATCCGGGATCGGAAGCCAACATCGTGGCGGTCAACACCGGCTCGCAGGCCGACAAGAACCAGGCGATGTGGGACGACCTGGCCGACGTGATCAACGGTTCGATCCAGGCCAACGAGCAGTTCACGCAACTGCCGGAAGACGACCGCACCGCGATGCGTTTCGTCTGGATCACCGCGCGTCCCGAGACATTGGCGCAGGCCCCCGAGGCGGGGATGGGTGGAACGAGCCGGGAAGAAATGCTCAAATTCACCAGCCCCCAGACCAGCGTCACGCTCGACGGCAGCAAGGATTTCACGTTCGACAAGGAGTTTTTCCTGCTGTTCAACAAGGAGATGGACGCCGCCATGGCGTCCGAGATCGACGCCGCGCTGAAGGAAATCTACGCCGCCGGCGAGATCCAGAAGCGGCAGGCCAAGGCGTTTTTCATCCCCAACTACCTGCCTCAGGCCGAGGCGAAGGCGCATCTGACGTCCAAGCGGGATACGGTGGCCTCGATCATCGAGAAGCTGAAGGGCTAGAGCATCGTGCCGAAAAGTGGATGCCGGTTTTCAGCAAAACCGATGCGAAAACAAAAAGCTGGAGCGAGCCGCCAATCGGGCGGCTTGCTCTAGGGGTATAGTCTTTCGTGGGGGGGGGCCCCCCGGCGGGCGCGGGGGGGGGGGGGGGGGGGGCCCGGCCCCCGGGGGGGGGGGGGGGGGGGGGGGGGGGGGGGGGGGGGGGCGGGGGGGGCGGGCGGGGGGCCCCGCCCCCCCCCCCCCCCCCCCCCCCCCCCCCCCCCCCCCCCCCCCCCCAAAGCCAGC